>JAUIDM010000082.1 GCA_030428915.1 Alphaproteobacteria bacterium
CGTCAGGACCTTGAAATACTTCTGCAAAAGCGGATGGGTGGAGATCGCCTTGCGCATCGACATGGCGGCCTCGACCTGCCGCTGGACGAATTCGAACCCCTCCAGTTCGACCTGCCTGCGGCCTACATCGAGCGAGGCGATGATCTGGTAATTCGGGCTGGTGGAGGTATGCGTCATGTAGGCTTCGTGGAAGCTTTGCTCCACCTCGCCCTTGAAGTCCTGATCATTGACATGGATCATCGAGCCCTGCCGCAGGGACGTCAGCGTCTTGTGCGTCGACTGGGTGGCATAGGTGCGCACCCTGGCATGTGGCGGCGCGATCAACCGGGCTTTCAACAGCGTCTCTTCGTCTGCATCCGCCAGCTTGTCCTGCTGCTTCTTCCAGGCCTTCTCCTGCTCGGGGCTCTTCAGCCGCTCGCGCAGATTGTTGGCGGCATTCATCGCGGTGCGTTGGCGATAGGTCGGGCCGAAGCGGGCAAAGGCAAACCATGCCTCATCCCAGAGGAAGATCAGGTCCGGCTTGATCGCGAGGCATTCCTCCATCACCCGTTCGACATTGTAGACCACGCCATCGAACGTGCAGTTGGTCAGAAGCAGCATGCGCACCTGATCGAGCTTGCCCGCCGCCTTCAGTTGCAAAAGCCGATGCTTGATCTCTTTCAGCGGCACCGCGCCATACATCGAATATTGGTTGAGCGGGTAACTGTCGAGATAGACGACCTGCGCCCCGGCAAGCACCATGCCGTAATGATGCGACTTGTGGCAGTCGCGATCCACCAGAACGATATCTCCTGGTCTGACAAGGGCTTGCACGACGATCTTGTTGCAAGTGGAAGTGCCGTTGGTGGCAAAGAAGGTCTGTTTTGACCCAAAGGCGCGCGCCGCCAGTTCCTGCGCTTTCTTGATCGGGCCGTGCGGCTCGAGGAGACTGTCGAGACCGCCCGACGTGGCCGAGGTTTCGGCAAGGAAGATATTCGGCCCATAAAAGGCCCCCATGTCCTGGATCCAGTGCGACCGCGAGATCGACTTGCCGCGGCTGATTGGCATGGCGTGGAAAACGCCCGTGGGTTGCTTGGAATATTCGACAAGGGCCGTGAAGAACGGCGTCTTGTAGCGCGATTGCACGCCGCGCAGGATGTTGAGGTGCAGTTCCTGAAAGTCTTCCTGATTGTAAAAAACCCGGCGGCAGATGCCGAGATCGAGGCCGGCAATCTCCTCGACCGACCGGTCCGTCACCAGATAGGCATCGAGTTCCGGCCGGACTGTCGCGATCAGCCGGCAAAGCTCGGGCCCGTAATTCTCCGGCTTCAACCCCTCCAGCCCCTCGGTCCCGCCAACGCGGTTGAGGTAGCGGGTGAGAATTGGCAGTTCGACGCCGGATTTCAGCCGCAGGCCCGGGCGCACGACGACGGCCTGGACATTGTGATTGAACAGAATGCCGATCAGCGCATCCTCAAGGCTCGGCACAACCACGGTCTCGTATATGAACGGGTCCTCGAAGCGCCGCATCCGGCTGACATTGCTCTTCAGCCAGCGTTCCTGATGTTCATTCAGGTCATCGACGATCATGACCTCGAAATAGGGTTTGCTCAGAGCCCGTGCCTCGGGCGACAGCATCGCCTCGTCGTCGTGATCCTCGACATCCGCGCTTTCGCGGTCGAGCGGGATGTGCCGCCGACGATACGCGCCACTGGTCAGCGCCCGCGCAACGCGGTGGGTGCCAAAGGCCAAATCATCCAGGTTGTTGTGCTCGAATTGCCGGCGGAGGTGGTCGAAGGCCTGCATGCCCGGAAAGGCCCAATAGCGTTCGATCAGCGCCAGCGAGGTAAAGAGGTCCTCGATCTGTTCACGCAAGGCCGCCGACTTCTTCCCTTGAGGATCGCGGGAAAGCGCGCCGGTCGCCTCTCGCAGGGCGCTCCAACGGTCGGAACGCAGCTGGATCGCAGAATAATAGTCGTTGACCGATTGCATCGCATCTTCCCCGTCAGTGACGGCAGCCGATGCCTTCAGCGGTCCTTCCGCGAGCCTTGCGGCGTTCCGCGAGAGGCTCAGCCGCTCGCCGTCTTATCCGCCAGAGGCGGAATGTAGCCCGGGTCCGATCCGACCGGTTCCGGGCTTATGTTACCGCCAGCATGCGACATCCTGTCACCAGCCACAACCCGATTTTCCAATCCTGCACGCGAGCCCTGGCGGGGCATTTCCAACGGACCAAGCGTTTTAAGGTACTCATCCGCACCACTCTTCCGGTCGTAGACGGAAAACTCCGCCTCCCGGTCACGGAAGCTCTTGAGCACCTGCCCCAGCCCCTTTATTCCGGTTTCCCGCTGGCGGCGGACCAGCGACAGATCGACCTCGATCGGAAACATGTCCTCCTGCCCCGCCGACTGGTGCAGGACCGTGGCAGAGGGGTCGACGACCAGAGAGCGCCCCACCCCGCCCGCGCCGAGCCCGTTCACATCGATGACATAGCACTGGAATTGCGCCGCCGTGGCCCGCGCAATGGCAAGTTCCGCGTCGCGGTCGGTTGTGCCGGTCAGGACGGGATGCAGGAGCACCTCGGCCCCCGCGCTTGTCAATTGCCGCGTGGTCTCGGGGAACCAGATATCATAGCAGATCGAGAGGCCGAACCGGCCCACATTCGGGACGTCGAAAATGCAGAATTCGGTCCCGGCCTCGACCTCGACTTCATAGGGTCGGAAGGGGAACATCTTGCGGTACTTGGTGACAATCCGACCGTCCGGGTCGATCACGACCGAAGTATTGTAGATCCGCCCGTCCTCGGTCTTTTCGAACATGGAGCCCGGGATCAGCCAAATCTTGTGCTTCTTCGCGGCCGCCCGGAACTGATCGAGCGCGTCGTTCTCAAAGGGCTGCGCGAAACGGTGCAGCGGTCCATAGGGCGCAAGCTCGGAAAAGAGCACCATCTCGGTCCATGGGAATCGCGCCATCAGGACGTCGATCCGGTGGATCATGCCTTCGACATTGGATTGCAGCGCGTTTACGTACATCTGCACGCCGGCGATTGCGAATGGAGTCATCTCGGTCCTTCTGCACCGATGGGCGAAACCTGCCCATGGCGCCTCTTGTCACAACGTTTCGCCCTCATACCCCTTTGTGTCAGGAACCGGAACCCGATTGCACACGACTGTGACACCTCTGCCGCAGCGTTCCCCTCCGGCCGTCGCTACGAATTTCATCGGCGTCATCTTTGCGTCGCGATCCGTCGTTTTCAGCGCTCTGATTCCGTCGGAATTCGAAGATAACCGCGCTGCCCTCCGATCCACGGACGCCCAGACCTGCCCATTCCAAGGACCCGCATCATGCTTCGCGATTCCGACATCCTCTCGCAGCTTCTCTCCCGCCGCCCGAAAACCTCGCTCGGCCGTGACTTCTACACCGCGTCCGAGGTCTATGATGCCGATATGCGGCTGATCTGGACCCGCGACTGGATTTACGTCGTCTCGGCGCCCGAGATCGCCAAACCCGGAAACTACGTGACCGTGCAGATCGGCGACTATTCGGTGATCGTCGTGCGCGGCAACGACAATGTGATCCGTGCCTTCCACAATTCCTGCCGCCATCGCGGCAGCCGCATCTGCCAGAGCGTCAAGGGCTCGAACCCGAAGCTCGTGTGCCCCTATCACCAGTGGACCTACGAACTCGATGGCCGCCTGCTCTGGGCCCGCGACATGGGGCCGGATTTCGACGCATCCAAACACGGGCTGAAGCCCGTGCATTGCGACGTGGCCGCCGGCATGGTCTTTATTTGCCTCGCCGAGACCGCCCCGGACTTCGCGCCGGTCAAGGCCGAGGCCCTGCGTTACACCGCGCCGCACGGTCTCGACGATCTCAAGGTCGCCGCGCAGTCCACGATCATCGAGAACGGCAACTGGAAGCTCGTGCTGGAAAACAACCGCGAGTGCTACCATTGCTCGGGCTCGCACCCCTCGCTCTGCCGCACCTTCAATGATGACCCGAACCTCGTCGGTGCCGATGACTCGGTCTCGTCGCCGGTCGGCGCCGCCCATGTCGCGCGCTGCGAGGCGGCAGGCCTTCCCTCGAAATTCGTCATCGACCCGAACGAACAGTGGCGTTTTGTCCGCATCCCCTTCGTCGGCGAGGCGGTCAGCTATACGATGGACGGCAAGGCGGCGGTGAAGAAGATGCTGAAGGGCATGCCCTTTGCCAATGCGGGCACGCTCCTCTTCTTCCACTACCCGAACACCTGGAACCACTTCCTGTCCGATCACATCCTGAACTTCCGTGTCCTGCCGGTCAGCGCGACCGAAACGCAGGTCACGACCACCTGGCTCGTGCACAAGGATGCGGTCGAGGGCGAAGACTATGACCTGAAGCGGCTGACCGAGGTCTGGGAAGCCACGAACGACGAGGACCGCATCGTCGTCGAGCAGAACCAGCTTGGCATCAACTCGCCCGCCTACGAGCCCGGCCCCTATTCCGACCTGCAGGAAAGCGGTGTAATCCAGTTCATCGACTGGTATGTCGCGACGCTGCAGAACCGGATGGTCGGGCGCAAAGTCATCGCTGCGGAGTAAGCTGCCATGATCCCGATGCCGCGCGAGGACACGCCGCTCTGGTCCGATACCGAGCCGCTGGAATGCGTCATGGTCGTGCCCGAGGCCCCGAACGTCAGGACCTTCGTGTTCCGACCGCCGTCGGGCGCCACCTTCCTATTCCGCGCCGGGCAGTTCATCACGCTGGAACTGCCCGTTCCGGGCGGGCCGATCTACCGGACATATACGATCTCGTCGAGCCCGACCTCGAACGTCTATCTCTCGATCACGGTGAAGGCGCAGCCCGACAGCGAGGGCTCGCGCTGGCTTGTCGAGCACCTCGTTCCGGGGATGCGGCTTAACGTCAAGGGGCCGGGCGGGGTCTTTCACCTGCCGCGCCAGCCCAATGGCAAGTACCTCTTCATCTCGGCGGGTTCGGGTGTCACGCCGATGATGTCGATGGCCACCTTCCTCTGGGAACGTGGTGAGGAGCCCGATATCAGCTTCATCCAATGCGCCAACCGACCCTCGGAACTGATCTTCCGCAAAAGGCTGGAATACATGGCCAGCCGGGTACGCGGTCTCAGGCTAAACTTCGTCGTGGCCGATGAAGATCCCTACGAGGTCTGGACCGGTTATCGCGGCCATTTCAACCAGCTCATGCTGGGCCTGATGACACCAGACTATCTGGACCGCGATGTCTATTGCTGCGGGCCTGAAGGCTTCATGACAGCGGTGCGCGAAACGCTCCTGTCGCTCGGCTACGACATGTCGCGCTACCATCAGGAAACCTTCCAGGCCCCGGTCATGCGGGTCGAGGATATCGAGGTGCCTGAAGATGTGGTGCCGCAGGAAAGCGCGAAGGCAGCGATTGCCTTCGTCAATTCCGGCGTGACCGTCGACTGCACCGAGACCGATACGGTTCTGGCCATCGCCAAAGCGTCCGGCCTCAACATGCCGTCGGGCTGTAACTTCGGCGTCTGCGGCACCTGCAAGGTCAAGACCCGGTCGGGGCAGGTTCACATGGTCCACAATGGCGGGATCAGCGAAGAGGACATCGAAGCGGGCTTCATCCTTGCCTGCTGCTCACGGCCCCTGGGCCTGGTCGAGGTGGAACTCTGATGTGCAGGCTCGGGCGCGGCTTGACCGCGCCCGAGCGCTTTGCAACGGTGCCGGGACCAGCCCCGAAAGGACCGCCATGAGCCGCCTAGCCGACGTTCTTGCCGCCATCGACGAAGCCAACGACGCCGATCCCGATGTGACCGAGGGCACGCCCGCCGCGCGACTTTACGGCGAGCGGATGACAGCGGAACTGGAACGGCTTTTTCCCGATGCATCGGACGAGTTGCGCATCGCCGCGCGCGGCCAGCATATCGAACGCTGGACATCGCCACGCACCAGCTATCCCGAGGGGCGCGAGGGCTATCTGACCTGGCGCCGGGACTTGGGTGCCTTCCATGCCCGACGCGTGGGCGGGATCATGGCCGACGCCGGTTACGACGAAGAGAGTGTCGAAAAGGTCGGGGCAATGCTGCGCAAGGAGGGCATCAAACGCGATGCAGAGGTGCAGGCGCTGGAAGACGTGATCTGCTTCACCTTTCTGCGGTGGTATTTTCAGCCATTCGCCGACGGCCGTGATGCCGCATCGCTGGAAAAGATCGTCGCCAAGACCGCCCGCAAGATGTCGGCAGAAGCCCGCGCAAGGGCCTTGAAAGAATTCGAACTTCCCGAACCGTTCGCGGCATCCTTCCGCGCCTGAGTCGTGCACAATTGTGTACCGGAATTATGCGGACAATCTTCGCGTTATGGTTGCGCGCAATAAAGTTTCGTCTCGCAATATTGTTTCAAATGCGCTTCCTGTCTGGCGCTAACAGGCCAAAACTGTTGCGAATTTGACTCGAAAGCAGGCGGATTGCCGCGCTGCGGCTTGGCGAATGCCCCGTCTCGTAAGAGACTCTCTTGACGGTGGGAAGACGCGGCCATATGTGCGCCGCGCGATTGCCACCGACATGTGTGAGTAATGGCCCGAACGGCTTGGTTAACGTGGCTCGACGGGTCACACGGGAAGGAAGAGACGAATGGATATGCCCAAGCAGATGGATGCGAGCGGAAACGCCCCGCGCCGGCAGCAGCAACAGGGCGAGACCGACCGCGCCGAGAAGCGCCGGACGGCCACGTCTGAAGTTGCCGAAACCTCGGCCGAACAGATGCGCGCGATGCATTTCAGCGACTGGGCCTCGATCTGAGGCTTTCACCGGGTCGCGGCAGGAATTAACCTCGGGGCTCCGATGGAGGGGCCTCATGCCGACACCCGTATCAACGATCCCCAATCTCGGCCCGGCCTCCGAGGCGGCCTTTGCCCGGGCAGGCATCCATTCGGCCGAGGAAATCCGCACAATGGGGGCGGACGCGGCCTATCTAAGACTGCTCCAGTCCGGCACCCGGCCCCACTTCATCGGATACTACGTGCTCGTCATGGGGTTGCAGGGCCGCCCCTGGAACGATTGCAAGGGTGCCGAGAAAACGACGCTCAGGGCAAAGTTCGACGCACTGAAGGCCGAGGCAGCATCTACGCCTTCGAACGAAAAGGACCGCTCCCGGCTGGAAGCGGTCCTTGATGAGATCGGGCTTCGGGCGCTACCGAAATAGGCGGCGCCTCAGCGCCCCGTTCACCCGACGAGTTCGAGACCCGAGAAGAAGAAGGCGATTTCCTGTGCGGCGGTTTCCGGGGCGTCCGATCCGTGGACCGAGTTCTCGCCGACCGAGAGCGCGAATTCCTTGCGGATCGTGCCCGGCTCGGCATTGGCGGGGTTCGTCGCGCCCATCACTTCGCGGTTCTTGGCGATGGCATTGTCACCTTCCAGCACCTGAACGACGACGGGGGCCGAGGCCATGAACTCGCACAGTTCGCCGTAGAAGGGGCGGTCCTTGTGGACTTCGTAGAACTTGCCCGCCTGCTCCATGGAAAGCTTGATGCGCTTCTGCGCGACGATGCGCAGACCGGCATCTTCGAACTTGGCGTTGATCTTGCCGGTCAGGTTGCGGTTCGTCGCATCGGGTTTGATGATCGAGAGCGTGCGTTCGGTCGCCATGGGTCAGCCTTCTTGAATTGGGGGCGTCGGGGCACCCTGCCCCTGCCAGATTTGGATTGCGCGCCTGCTAGCACGCTGCGCCCGGCTTGAAAAGATGGCGCTTGCCGCGATGGCGGAGGCCTCCGGCGGGGATATTTTGACCAAGTGGAAGCGGGACCGGCTTTCCCCGCCCCGGCGGCTCTGCTATGCGCCCGCCATGCTACGGATCAGCGACATCACCTACAGCGTCGAGGGCCGCCCCTTGTTCGAAGGCGCCTCGGCTACCGTGCCGACCGGCCACAAGGTCGGCCTGGTCGGCGCCAACGGCGCGGGCAAGACCACCCTTTTCCGGCTGATCCGGGGCGAACTGGCGCTGGAAGGTGGGGCGATCTCTCTGCCGTCCCGCGCAAAGATCGGCGGCGTGGCGCAGGAAGTGCCATCCACTTCGACCTCGCTTCTTGACACCGTACTGGCCGCCGACACCGAACGTGCCGACCTCATTGCTGAGGCCGAGACGGCAACCGACCCTCACCGCATCGCCGATATCCAGCACCGGCTGGCCGATATCGACGCCTGGTCGGCAGAGGCAAGAGCCTCGGCGATCCTGAAGGGTCTTGGTTTTGACAATGAAGATCAGCAGCGCCCCTGTTCGGACTTTTCGGGCGGCTGGCGCATGCGAGTGGCGCTGGCGGGGGTGCTCTTTGCCCAGCCCGACCTGCTGTTGCTCGACGAACCGACCAACTATCTAGACCTCGAAGGCGCGCTCTGGCTGGAAAGCTATCTGGCGAAATACCCCCATACGGTCATCATCATCAGCCATGACCGGGGCCTTCTGAACCGGGCGGTCGGCGCGATCCTGCATCTGGAGAACCGCAAACTGACGCTCTGGAACGGGCCTTATGACCAGTTCGCGCGCCAGCGCGCCGAACAGCGCGCGGTGCAGGCGGCCGAGGCGAAGAAACAGGATGCGCGGCGCGCCCATCTGCAAAGCTTCGTCGACCGCTTCAAGGCCAAGGCCTCGAAGGCCGTTCAGGCGCAAAGCCGAGTGAAGATGCTGGAGAAGATGACGCCGATCCTTGCGCCGGAAGAGGCAAAAAAGGTCGTCTTTACTTTTCCCGAGCCGGAACAGCTTTCGCCGCCGATCATCACGATGGAGGGCACCGCGGTCGGATATGACGGCCCGCCGGTCCTGAGACGCCTCGACCTCAGGATCGATCAGGACGACCGAATCGCGCTTCTGGGCAAGAACGGCGAGGGTAAATCGACGCTGTCCAAGCTCTTGGCGGGAAAACTCAACCCTTGCGCGGGAAAGATCGTTCGCTCGTCAAAGTTGCGCATTGGCTATTTCGCGCAGCATCAGGTCGATGAACTGCATCTGGACGAAACGCCCCTGCAGCACATAATGCGGCTCCGCCCCACCGAGGGGCAGCCGAAACTGCGTGCCAGACTTGCGGGTTTCGGCCTCGGTGCCGATCAGGCCGATACGGTCGTCGCCCGGCTCTCCGGTGGGCAGAAGGCGCGGCTCTCGCTGCTATTGGCCACCCTTGACGCGCCGCATCTCTTGATCCTCGACGAACCGACAAACCACCTGGACATCGAGTCCCGCGAAGCGCTGGTGGAGGCACTGACGCAATATTCCGGCGCGGTGATCCTCGTGTCCCACGACATGCATCTGCTTGGCCTCGTCGCCGACCGGCTCTGGCTCGTGAAGGGCGGTGCGGTCGCGCCCTATTCCGGCGACCTCGAAAACTACCGGAAAGAGTTGTTGGCAGGCGACGAGAGCCAGAAACCGACTGAGAAAACAAGGGACAGGGGCCCCCGCCCCTCGCGTGACGCCATCCTTGCCCTGAAAGCGGACCTGCGCAAATGCGAGGAAAGGCTGGCCAAGCTGAACGAGATGCGCGACAAGCTGGCGGCCAAGCTGGCCGATCCCGAGCTTTACGACCGCCCGAACGAAGCCGTCGTCTGGCAGAAGAAATATGCCGAGGTGATGGAAGGGCTCGACCGGGCCGAGGCCCTCTGGTTGAAAGCGGCGGAAAAGCTGGAACTGGCGGAGGCCTGAACGATGGATGTGCAATTCTACATAACCGCCTTCGTCACGCTGTTCGTGATCATCGACCCCCTGGCGCTGACCCCGCTCTTCGTGGCGCTGACGCAAGGGATGGAGGACAGACGTCGGCGGCAAATGGCCTTGCGCGCCTGTCTGATCGCCATCGTCTTGCTGACCCTCTTCGGGCTTCTCGGCGACAAGATACTTGCCGTTATCGGGATCACCATGCCGGCCTTCAAGATCTCGGGCGGCATTCTTCTTTTCGTCACAGCGCTCGACATGCTGTTCGAACGCCGCACCCAGCGGCGCGAGGGCCAGCATGCTGACCCCGACCATGATCCATCGGTCTTTCCGCTGGCCACCCCGCTCATCGCCGGGCCAGGGGCGTTTACCACGATGATCCTGCTCGTGAACAACTCACCAAGTTCGGGCATTGCCCATACGCTTGCGGTCCATGGCGTGATGATCACGGTGGTCGCGGTCTCATTCATCTTTTTCCTTGCGGCCGGTGTCATCGAGCGCGCCATCGGGCGGACGGGTCTTCTGGTCATCACGAGGCTTCTGGGCATGCTGCTCGCGGCGCTCTCGGTGCAATTCGTGGTTGACGGGGTCAAGGGCACCGGGCTCATCTGACCCAATGGACAGCGAAGACTTTCCCCGCCTCATCTATCTGGTGCTGCTTGGTTCGGTGATCGCGGGCTACTTCCTGCTGGAGAACCGCAACCGGCTCGGCAAAACCGCACAGCAGGCGGCGATCTGGGGGCTGATCTTCCTCGGCGCCATTGCCGTTGCCGGCATGTGGAGCGATATCCGGCGCGGCGCCTATCCGACCGAAGCCATCGTCCGGGGCGATACGATCGAAGTGCCGGTGGCCGCCGACGGGCATTTCTACCTGACCGCCGATATCAACGGCGCCGATGTACTTTTCGTCGTCGATACCGGCGCTTCGGATGTGGTGCTGAGCCGTGAGGATGCCGAACGGGTCGGGCTCGACCCCGACAGCCTCAATTATTTCGGCACCGCGACGACGGCCAATGGCACCGTCAGAACGGCGTCCGTCCGGCTGGACCGTTTCACAATGGGCAACCAGACCGAAAACGGCCTTCTGGCCGTCGTGAATGGCGGAGAGCTGGATACCTCTCTTCTGGGCATGAGCTATCTCAGTCGGTTTGAGATGACACTTACGTCCGACCGTCTGATCTTGAGGCGATAGCTTGCGCCGGGTCAGGGCCGCGACAAACGGATGTCCACAAAATCTGGGCATTGCCTATCGGAGTATTGCGATATTGAAAACAAAGAGCTGGACCCATCGGAGGGACGAATGGGCGATCTAAAGCCGATTGACGTTGTGATTTGCTGGGTCGATGGCAACGACCCCGGGCATAGAGCCAAACGGCGCCAGTATAATCCCCCGCAATCGGCCAACCTCGTGCCCGAAGCAACGGCTGACACGCGATTCGGGAGCGTGGGCGAGATATACTTCTCGCTCGCATCGATTCTGAAGTATGCTCCCTTCATTCGTAAGGTCTGGATTGTCACCGACAATCAGATGCCGCCCCTTGTGGCGGAATTTGCGAAAGCCGGCCTCTGTAAAGCGGACTTCATCGAAATTGTCGATCACACGACGATCTTTCGCGGCTATGAGGAATACCTTCCGACGTTCAACTCGCTGAGCATCGAGGGAATGATCTGGCGGATTCCGGACCTTTCAGAACAATTCGTCTATATGAACGATGATTTTTTCCTTTGCCGGGAAATCCTTCCGACCGACTGGTTTCACAACGGATTGCCGAGGATCTATGCCTCTCGTCATCAGCGGATTGGTCACACCAAACCGCAGACTCTGAAGCACCGCATCTTTCCCGCGCTCATGCGGCGCGACCAGCCACCCTATTACCGCATGCAGGAAAACGCGGCGGCGCTTCTTTCAAAGGCAAAGACCTTCTGGCGCTGCCCGCACCAACCGCATGCGCTGCGCCGGTCAACATTCGAGCAGTATTTCCTTAACCACGATGGCGTCTTGCGGGGCATCATCGGCCATCGTTTCCGGGGACGCGACCAAGCCTGGCCGGTGGCGCTGGCACATCATGTCGAAATCCTCCGGAATGGGGTGGTGCCTTACCCGAGCTTTGGTGTTCTGTACCTTAAAGCTCGTGAAAACGGCCTCTCCGGCTCCAACCGGCAAAAATTCACTATGGGAACGCACCGCTCGATGACCATTCAGTCCCTCGACAGTGCGACCGAACAGATCCGTTCCGCAATCATCAGGCAACTGACCGAGAAATACCGCGAATTCCTTCCGGAGAGCATCCTTGCGGTGGTCCAGCATCAGTCCTAAGGACGTCCCGCAACAAGATGGAAGCTGGACATTTGCCTATCAGGTCTTAAGTGATGCCCTCGGGGCTTGCGCCGTTCCGGCGGAGTGTCGATGGTACCGCAGCGTCCAGCCGGTCGCCCTTGCACGAACAATCACTCTGACTTTTCAGAGAAGCATCTGAGAACGGGATCGCGATAGACATGGCGGCTGAGGCTGACCCAGACAATCCGGACGGCAACTGGACCAAGTTGCTAGAATCGGGCGTGTTCTGGCGTCTTCTGAAGGACGGGCTGCGGAAGCAGGGCAAGATCTATGCGATTGCCGTTGTCGCGATGGTGGTCGCCGCCCTGGCGGCGGCGGCGAGCGCCTGGGTGATGGAAGGTATCGTCGACGCGATGACCGACACCGGCAACCGGGCGCGGGTGAACACCGTCGCGGCCATGGTCGCGGGCATCTTCACGGTCAAGGGCCTCGCCTCTTACATCCAGTCGGTCTACATGAAAAAGGCCGGCAACCGCATCGTCGCGATCCAGCAGGAACGGCTTTATCTGAAGATGGTCGGCCAGGGCGTCGCCTTTTTCGACAAGAACGAATCTTCCGGCCTTCTGATGCGCGTCACCAACAGCGCCGAGGCGGCCCGGGCGATGCTCGACCTGATCGTGACATCGGCGGTCAAGGATACGTTGACCCTCGCGGGTCTGATCGCGGTGATGTTCTACCAGCAGCCGCTGCTCTCGCTCATCTCGCTTGTGATCGGCCCGATCGCGATCATCGCGATCCGGGTTCTGCTCCGCAAGGTGCGGGCGATCATGGAAAACGAACTCAGCGCGCTCTCGGAAATCATCAAGATCGTGCAGGAAACCTCGGGCGGCATCCGCATCATCAAGGTCTTTTCGCTCGAAGACCGCATGATCGGCCGCATGAAGGGTGCAATTGACCAGGTCGAACACCGGGCCAATTCCATCGCCCGGCTGGAATCGATCGCGAGCCCCCTGATGGAAACGCTCTCGGGCTTTGCCATTGCCGCCGTCGTCCTGATCAGCTCGGTCAACCTGATGGGTGGGGAACCGACATCCCCCGGACAGCTGATGTCCTTCGTCACCGCGCTCCTGATGGCCTATGAACCTGCCAAGCGGCTCTCGCGCGTGCGCGTGACGCTGGAACGGCTGATGGCCCGCGTGCGGCTGATGTTCGAAATCCTCGACCAGCCCGACGTCATGCTGGAAGCGAAGGATGCCAAGGACCTCGTCGCCGGGCCGGGCGAAGTGCGGTTTGAAAATGTCAGCTTCGGCTACGGGAAGAAGCGCCCGG
>JAUIDM010000482.1 GCA_030428915.1 Alphaproteobacteria bacterium
GCTGGTCGATATCGGCCCGCCCTCGGTCGCGCGGGCGGTGCTGACAGAGGCATCGCTCGCCGATCTGGAGCGGTTCCGGCAGGTCTCGCCGGATGATGAGCCGCTCCTGGTCATCGACGGCGGCCGCCATGGCCTCGTCTCGGCCGATTTCGTGCGCAACACCGCCCCCGACCGGCTGTCGGCGGAACAGGACGGGCTGCCGGTCGCCTTGCGCGATGCCGACCTCCTGTTCGAGACGCTGCCCGGCGTGCCCGAAGGCGCGGCGATGATCCTCAGGACCGACCGCCGCCTCGGGTTCGATCCGACCCGGGACTGGGTTCTGAAGGTGCAGGCCGTGCGCGAACACGGGGTGTTTCAGCCCGAACTGGGATCGGTGCATTTCGACCTGGCCTACCGCACCGATGATCGCTTCTTCCTGCGCCCGGGCGTGACAGAGGCGCTGCCGCCCTGGAAGGAGGCGATCCTGAACCGGCAGGGTGACCTGACCGGTCTTGCGGTCTTTCTGGCGGCTCTGACCGCTCTTCTCGTCTTCGGCCAGAGGCAGCTTGCCGGGCTGGCGGCTTTCACGCCCGTGAGGCTGGCCATCCTCGCCGTCGTCACCGGCTTCATCGGCTGGTGGGGGCAGGGGCAGTTGTCCATCGTCACCGTGCTGGCCACGCTCAGGACGGCGCTGGATGGCGCCAGTTTCGCCTATCTTCTCTATGACCCGTTCTCGCTGCTGGTCTGGGCCGCCGCCGGAATCGGCTTCGTGCTCTGGGGGCGGGGGTTCTTCTGCGGCTGGCTTTGTCCCTTCGGTGCGCTTCAGGAATTCGCCCACCATCTGGGCCGCCGTCTGCGCCTGCCGCGATGGGAATTGTCCGCACGCTGGGACGGGCGGTTGAAATGGCTGAAATACCTGCTTCTTGCCGGGATGGTGACAACGGTACTGATACGTCCAGCGAGCATCGACACAGTGGCCGAGATCGAGCCCTTCAAGACTGCCATCACGGTCTTTTTCGTGCGCGAATGGTACTACGTCGCCTATGCGGGCCTGTGGCTGATCCTTGGCATGGTGACCTTCAAGGGCTTCTGCCGCTATGTCTGTCCGCTTGGCGCGGTCATGGCCATCGGCGGTCTGTTGCGGGGGCGCGACTGGATTGCCCGGCGGGCGGAATGCGGCAGCCCCTGCCAGCTCTGCCGCGTGCGCTGCAACTACGGCGCCATCGCGAAATCGGGGCACATCGACTATTCCGAATGCTTTCAGTGCCTTGATTGCGTCGCGATCCATGACGATCCGACGCAATGCGTGCCGCTCGTGCTGACCGCGCGGCGGACAAGACGCGTGGCGGCGGAATGAGGCGGCGGCGTTTCCTTCAGATCGCGGCCGCGTCCGTGCTGGTCCCGGGCCGGGCGGCGGCGGAGACCGTCTGGACGGGTCAGGCGCTCGGGGCCGACGCATCGGTCAGCCTGTCAGGCGACCGCGCGGCGGCGCGTGCCGCCCTGTCCCGGATCGGGGCACTTCTGCGCGGAATCGAGGCTGAGTTCAGCCTCTACGATCCGGCCTCGCGGCTCAGCCGTCTGAACCGTAACGGACGGGTCAGGGCGTCGGGCGATTTCCGCGCGCTGATCGCGGAGTCGGATCGGGTTCACCGGCTGACAGGTGGCCGCTTTGATCCGACGATTCAGCCTCTCTGGCGCGCGCTGGCCGAAGGCCGCCCGGAGGGACCGGCCCGCGCACTGATTGGTTGGGAACGCGTCTCGGCAACGGCGGACGAGGTCCGACTCGCGCCCGGCCAGGCCCTGACCTTCAATGGCATCGGGCAGGGCTATGCCACCGACCGTGTGCGGCATCTGCTGGCAGAGGCCGGATTTGCCCATGCTCTGATCAATATCGGCGAATACGCGGCCATCGGCGGACCGTTCCGGCTTGGCGTCGAGGATCCGGTTGCGGGTCTGCTCGGCCACCGCACACTGACCGGCACAGCGATTGCCACATCGAGCCCGGGCGCGCTTTCCCTTGGCAGAACCGCACATATTCTCGACCCGCTGGGCGGTGCCCCCCGCTGGTCGAGCGTGACAGTCGAGGCTGGGACCGCCGCGCTCGCCGACGGCCTGTCGACGGCGTTGTGTTTCATGGATGCGGAAGAGGTCGCCGCGCTGGTGCGGGCGGATCCCGGCATCAGGTCGGTCATGCTCGTCTCATCCGACGGCAACCTGATCACGATTTGATCCCTTGACGGGGCTGCAAAAGAAAACCCCCGCCGAAGCGGGGGTGCCAGTCGACAGGGAGTTCGGAACGGTCAGGCCGCCGCAACCGCGCGTTTGGTCATGACCTTGACGAGGTTTGCGCGGTATTGGGGTGTTCCGTGGAGGTCGCCGATCAGGCCGTCGGGCGAGACCGGGAGGGTGTCGAGCGCGGCGGGCGAGAAGCTGCCGGAGAGGGCGGTTTCGGCCTCGGTCCAGCGGAAGACGCCGTCCTCGCCCGCGCCGGTGATCGCGACGCGCACGCCCGAGGGGTATTTTGCCACGAAGGCG
>JAUIDM010000083.1 GCA_030428915.1 Alphaproteobacteria bacterium
GCGGCAAGCTGGCGGTTGGTCTGGGCGAGACGCTCGGCGTGGGCAAGAAGCTCTTCCGACAGTTCCTCCGACCGGCCGCGCAGAAGTGTCTCCTGCGCCTTGATCCCGGTGATGTCGGTATAGACCGTGACCCAGCCGCCTTGTTGCAGCGGCGAGCCTTCGACCGAAATCGTTCGTCCATTCGCGCGGGTCCGCTCCATGTAGTGCGGCTGAAAAGCGCGGGCTTGATCGACGCGGATGCGGACCGCCTCATCCGGGTCGGCCACCTCGCCATATTCACCGCGTTCGACCAGAAAACGGATCGTGGCCTCGAACGGCGCGCCGGGGGTGACGAGTTCCTCGGGCAGGTCGAACATTTCCTGAAAACGTCGGTTGCACACGGCCAGCCGCAGGTCGCGATCATAGATCGACAGGGCCTGCTGAATGAGGTTCAGCCCGGCCTGTGTCATCTTGGCGCGGCTGTCGGTCCTTTCCATCGACAAAGGCTCCTTTCCGCCTATCGCTAGCACCCTTGGGGGACGCGCGAAAAGAGGCAAGCAGGCGCTGTTACAATTCGTAAGGATTGAGAAAAAGTCCCGAAACCTTTGGATAAGAGCCTCTTGCCGGAATTGCCATGGTGAGGAACACTCGCTCAAAAGGCGATAAGGCGCCGCAACGCTGGCGTCTGGGAGGACAAGGTGGCGAACGAAAGACCGGCTGAATTGCAGTCGATCCCGGCCCTGCTGGCTCGGAACGCGGCAAAATGGGGGGCGCTGCCTGCCTTCCGCGAAAAGGAATTCGGCATCTGGCAAAGCTGGACATGGGCCGAGACAAATGCAGAGATTCGCGCGATGGCGCTTGGTTTCCTCGCCTTGGGGCTGGAACGCGGCGACCACGTCGCAATCATTGGCCGCAACCGCCCCGCGCTCTACTGGTCGATGGTCGCAGCCCAGATGTGCGGCGCGGTTCCGGTTCCGCTCTATCAGGACGCGGTCGCCGAAGAGATGACCTATGTGCTCGACCATTGCGGCGCGCGCTTTGTGGTCGCGGGCGATCAGGAACAGGTCGACAAGGTTCTGGAGGTACAGGAAAACCTTAAGGGGCAGGGTACCAGGATTCATCATATCGCCTATCTCGACAGGCGTGGGATGCGGAAATACGACCATTCGCACATGAACGCGCTGGCCGATATTGCGGCAGAGGGCCGCGCGGCCTCGCAGCGGCTGACGACGGAGCTCGACGCCCGCATTGCCGAACTGACCTACGATCATACCTGCGTGATGCTCTACACATCGGGCACGACCGGCAAGCCCAAGGGCGTGGTCCTGTCGAACCGCAACATCATCGAGACAGCGAAGAATTCTTCGGAATTCGATCATCTGCGACACACAGACGACGTGCTGGCCTATCTTCCGATGGCCTGGGTCGGCGATTTCATCTTTTCCGTCGGTCAAGCCTATTGGACCGGCTTCACCGTCAACTGCCCGGAAAGTGACAGCACGGTGAAAATCTGCCTGCGCGAGATCGGGCCGAGCTACTATTTCGCCCCGCCCCGGGTCTTCGAGGGACTTCTGACCGATGTGACGATCCGGATGGAGGATGCCGGCCGGTTCAAGCAATGGCTGTACCGTCACTTCATGGCCGTCGCCCGCCGCGTCGGCCCGGCGCTGCTCGACGGAAAGGAGGTCGGGCTCGGCGACCGGCTGGCGTACTGGCTGGGCGGGGTATTCGTCTACGGTCCTCTGAAGGATTCGCTGGGTCTCGGCCGGTTACGGGTCGCATATACGGCCGGTGAGGCCATCGGGCCCGAGATTTTCGATTTCTACCGCGCGCTGGGCATCAACCTTAAACAGCTCTACGGCCAGACCGAGGCCTCGGTCTTCATCACCCAGCAGCCCGATGGCGAGGTCCGTTCCGACACCGTTGGCGTGCCGTCGCCTGGGGTGGAGGTCAAGATCGGCGAGAATGGCGAGGTTTATTACCGGTCCCCCGGCACCTTCGTGGAGTACTACAACAACCCCGAAAGCACCGCCTCGACCAAGGATGCCGAGGGCTGGGTCGCCACCGGCGATGCCGGGTTCTTCGAGGAAGGCACCGGCCACCTGCGCATCATCGACCGGGCCAAGGATGTGGGCAAGATGGCCGATGGCAGCCTGTTCGCGCCCAAATACGTTGAAAACAAACTGAAATTCTACCCGAACATCCTCGAAGCCGTGGTCTTTGGCGCGGGTCGCGACCGTTGTACGGCCTTCATCAACATCGACCTGACGGCGGTCGGCAACTGGGCCGAGCGCAACAACATCGCCTATGCCAGCTATCAGGAACTGAGCCAGCATCCGCAGGTGCTGGAGACAGTCGCGGGCCATGTCGCGGAGGTGAACAGATCCGTCGCCGCCGACCCGATGCTGGCGGGATGCCAGATCCACCGCTTCCTGATCCTGCACAAGGAACTGGATGCCGATGACGGTGAACTGACCCGCACCCGCAAGGTCCGCCGCAAGATCATCGAGGAGAAATTCGCCGACCTGATCGACGCGCTCTATAGCGGCAAAGACAGCATCTATACCGAGACCGAAGTCACCTACGAGGACGGCCGCAAGGGCGCGATCAAGGCCACGCTGACCATCCGCGATGCAAAGGTCGAGCATGTGGCCGAAAGGATGGCGGCGGAATGAACCAAATGAATCCAGAAGGGTACACCACCGCCGACGGTCGCAAGATCGGCGGTGTGCTGATGGAGATGAAGAACATCACGCTCCGTTTCGGCGGCGTGGCGGCGATCACCGATATCTCCTTTGACATTCGCGAGGGCGAGATCCGCGCGATCATCGGGCCGAACGGGGCGGGCAAGTCCTCCATGCTCAATGTCATCTCGGGCTTTTACGTGCCGCAGGAAGGCGAGGTCTGGTTCAAGGGCTACCGGCGCGGGCCGATGAAGCCCTATCAGGTCGCCCGCCTCGGCATCGCCCGCACCTTCCAGAACATCGCGCTTTTCGACGGGATGTCGGTGCTGGACAACATCATGACCGGGCGGCTGACGATGATGAAGTCGGGCCTTCTGTCCCAGGCGATCTGGTGGGGCAAGGCCCAGCGGGAGGAAACCGAACACCGGGAAAAAGTTGAGAAAATCATCGACTTCCTTGAAATTCAGGACATCCGCAAGACGCCCGTGGGCCGCCTTCCTTACGGCCTGAAGAAGCGGGTCGAACTGGCACGTGCCTTGGCTGCCGAGCCTCGTCTCCTCCTCCTCGACGAGCCCATGGCGGGGATGAATGTCGAGGAAAAGGAGGACATGTCCCGCTTCATCCTCGACGTGAACGACGAATTCGGCACGACGATCGCGCTGATCGAGCATGACATGGGCGTGGTCATGGATCTTTCTGACCGGGTGGTCGTGATGGATTACGGCAAGAAGATCGGCGACGGCACACCCGATGAGGTTCGCAACAACCAGGATGTCATCGACGCCTATCTGGGGGTCAGCCATGACTGACCGCATCCGTCCCGCCGCCGTATGGCATCCGTCCCGACACCGTCCCGACACACGCCCGACGCGCAAGGAGCCCCGATATGCCTGACCAGCTTCTCTACGCGACCGAGGCGGCACTGAACGGTCTCATGGCGGGGGTGATGTATTCGCTTGTCGCTTTGGGCTTCGTCCTGATCTTCAAGGCCTCTGGCATCTTCAACTACGCGCAGGGCGTGCTCGCCCTGTTCGCGGCGCTGACGCTTGTGGGGTTCCAGACCGGGCAGGTGCCCTTCGCGCATCTGATCAACGCGGTCTTCGGCACGAACGTGCATGACTTTGGCTGGCAGTTGCCCGCCATCGTCGCGATCCTCCTGACCGGTCTCGTGATGATCGGCCTGGCCGTGATCATCGAGCGTTATGTGCTGAAGCACCTCGTCAATCAGGAGCCGATCATCCTTTTCATGGCCACGATCGGACTTGCCTATTTCCTCGAGGGCTTCGGCGACCTGATGTGGGGCTCGGACATCAAGAAGCTGGATGTCGGCCTGCCGCAGGGGATCAACGAGACCATCGACGAGGTGACGTTCAACGCCTTCGGCTACGGGTTCTTCATCGACAATCTCGACATCGTGGCGACCGTGGTGGCCGCCCTTCTTGTCCTCTCGCTCACGCTCTTTTCGCAATACACCAAATATGGCCGCGCGCTGCGCGCGGTGGCGGATGACCATCAGGCCGCGCTCTCGGTCGGCATCTCCTTGCGCTTCATCTGGGTCATGGTCTGGTCCATCGCCGGGATCGTGGCTTTGGTCGCCGGCATCATGTGGGGGGCGAAGTCGGGCGTGCAGTTCTCGCTGTCGCTGATCGCGCTGAAGGCCCTGCCGGTTCTCATGCTCGGCGGCTTCACCTCGATCCCCGGCGCCATCGTCGGCGGGCTGATCATCGGCATGGGCGAGAAGCTTTTCGAGTTCTGGATCGGCCCGCTGATCGGCGGCGCCACGGAAAACTGGTTCGCCTATGTCTTGGCGCTTCTCTTCCTCGTGTTCCGGCCGCAAGGTCTGTTCGGTGAAAAAATCATCGAGAGGGTGTGAGACATGGCCAAACTGATTGCCATCCTGAACGTCGTTGCCTGGTCCGGCTTCTGGGCCTTCGGCTACCTTGCGCTGTCAAGCGGCGAGGGCAGCGGGCGGACCGTGACCGCGACGGTCCTTGCCGCCGTCGGGGCCGCGGTGGGCATCGTCGCCTGGTTCTGGCTCGTCCGCCATTCCGAGGCGACGGGCTATGCCAAGCGCGCCAATCAGGTGCCGCGCGAGCATCACCGCGGAAACGGGGGTGAGGCGTGAGCCACAAATCCCGCATCGGCGTCCTCTGCATCGACTGCAAGACCGACGACCTGACCGAGGCCGTTGCCTTCTGGTCGGCCATGCTCGGCATGAAGGGTGAGATCGACGAGCGCGGCAAATACGCGGCCTTCGACGGGCACAAGGGCTATCCGCGCGTGCTGTTGCAGGCGGTCGATCACGAGCCGCGCGTGCATCTGGACATCGAGACCGATGACATGGATGCCGAATGCGAACGGCTGAAAGCGCTCGGCGCGAAAGAGGTCGCGCGGATCAGGACCTGGATCGTGATGGAGGCACCGACCGGGCACCGGTTCTGTCTGGTGCGGCCTCAGGGCGACGATTTCCCGGGCGACGCGAAGGAGTTCGGGTGATGTTTGCGAACGCCTGCGGCGCTCAGCCGTTGAAGAAAGACATCACCCACATCACCGGCACGGCGATCAGGACGATCGGCAATGCGAAGACGATCGAGATGGACAGGAACAGAACCATGCCCGCGATGGCCAAGGCCGCGACGGCAAGGAAGATGCCAAGCCCCGGCCCGATGAAGCCGCAATCCTCGGACAGGCCCCCTGCCACCCCGAAGACAAGCAGGAACAGACAGGCGGAGAGCCCCAGCGCATCGCGATACGAGAGGTCGTATTGCTGGGCCACGAAAAACACGACAATGGCGCCAGCGATCAGGAACGGCAGCAGGATGACGAGCAACTCGCCCAGCACGCTGGCGAGGACCTCGCGCAGCCACCAGCGGCGACGTTCGGGATCTTGGTTGGTCATGGCGTCCTCCACAGTCCGCGAACTGCCTAAGCCACGAATCCGGCGAGAGTTTGACGCGTGCTGCGCGACGGTCCCGGTAGCCCTGAAAGGAAGAAGCTGATGTTCTACCGCGAGGCAGGTGACTTCAAGACGTCCTATGTCGAGGACAGCCAGACCTTTCCGATCAAGTTCGACCGCTGGCGCTATTATGCCGTGCTGGCCGTGGCCTTCGGCGTCATCCCCTTCCTGATCAACGATTACTGGGCGAATGCCGTCTTCGTGCCCTTCCTGATCTATGCCATCGCGGCGATCGGGCTGAACATCCTGACGGGCTATTGCGGGCAGGTCTCGCTTGGCACCGGGGGCTTCATGGCCGTGGGCGCCTATGCCTGCTACAAGCTGATGACCGCCTTCCCCGAGGTTTCGATCCTGATCCATGTGCTGCTTGCGGGCGGCATCACGGCGGGGGTGGGTGTGTTGTTCGGCCTGCCCAGCTTGCGGATCAAGGGTTTCTATCTGGCCGTGGCGACCCTCGCTGCGCAGTTCTTCCTTGTCTGGCTCTTCAACAAGGTGCCGTGGTTTTACAACTATTCCGCCTCGGGCCAGATTTCTGCGCCCGAACGCACGATCCTTGGCCACGCGGTGACAGGGGCGGCGACGACGGCCAGCGCCAAGTACCTTTTCTGCCTGATCATCCTCTTCGGCCTCGCCTGGCTGGCGCGCAACCTGACGCGTGGGACGGTGGGGCGGAAGTGGATGGCGATCCGCGACATGGATATCGCGGCCGAGATCATCGGGGTGAACCCGCTGACGACGAAGCTTTCGGCCTTCGCCATCTCGTCCTTCTATATCGGCGTGGCGGGGGCCCTCTTCTTCGCGGTCTATCTGGGCGCGGCGGAGGTGGGCGAGGCCTTCGGCATCCAGAAGTCGTTCCTGATCCTCTTCATGATCATCATCGGCGGCCTCGGGTCGATTTTCGGCAGCTTCGCGGGCGCGGCCTTCATGGTGCTGATGCCTGTCCTTTTGAAGAACGTGCTTGTCGGTCAGCTTGGCTGGGCCACCGACCTTGCCGCGCATGTCGAGCTGATTATCGTCGGCGCGCTGATCATGGGCTTCCTGATCGTGGAGCCGCATGGCCTGAACCAGCTCTGGCGGCTGGCGAAAGAGAAACTCCGGCTTTGGCCCTTCCCGCATTGACGGGCCGCCCAATCAGAAGACCGGCAGCAAGGCCGGCACACCCTTAACCTGACCCCTTGGGAGGAAGAAGATGAAGAAGAGCTTTGCAACCCTAGCCGCGGCGGCCATCGTGGCTGCGGCGACACCGGCGATGGCGGATCTGAACATCCCCTCGCTTTCGTACCGGACCGGGCCTTACGCGCCGGGCGGCATCCCCTATGCGGACGGCTTCGCCGACTATTTCACGCTTCTGAATGAACGCGACGGGGGCATCGGCGGCGAGAAGGTCGTCGTGACGGAATGCGAGACGGCCTACAACACGGAAAAGGGCGTCGAATGCTACGAGGCCACCAAGGGCAACGGCGCGCTGGTTTACAACCCGCTGTCCACGGGCATCACCTATCAGCTGATCCCGAAAGTCACTGCCGACGGCATCCCGCTTTACACGCCGGGCTACGGCCGCACCTCGGCCGCGAATGGCAAGGTCTTCTCGCATGTCTTCAACTTCCCTGCCAATTACTGGGACGGGGCATCGGTGGCGATCAAGTATCTGCTGGATGAGAATGGGGGCGACCTCTCCGGCAAGAAGATCGCGCTCGTCTACCACAACTCCGCCTATGGCAAGGAGCCGATCCGCACCCTGCAGGACCTCGCCGCCAAGCATGGTTATGAACTGATGGAGATCCCGGTCGACCATCCGGGGCAGGAACAGAAGTCGCAATGGCTGCAGATCCGCCGCGACAAGCCGGATTATGTGCTGATGTGGGGCTGGGGCGTGATGAACGCCGTCGCCATTCAGGAAGCCGCCAATATCCGCTTCCCGATGGAGAACTTCATAGGTGTCTGGTGGTCGGGGTCGGAAAACGACGTGCTGCCTGCCGGCGACGGCGCCAATGGCTACAAGTCGCTGGCCATGCATGGCACCGGGATGGACTACCCGGTCTATGCGGACCTGAAGCAATATGTCCACGATGCCGGCAAGGCGGCAGGCGCAGGCGATCAGGTCGGCTCGGTGCTCTATTCCCGCGGGATGTATGCGGCGATGGTCATCGCCGAGGCTGCGCGGAAGGCGCAGGAACTTGCGGGCGTGTCGGCGATCAATGCCGCCCAGATGCGCGACGGGTTCGAGGCGCTGGAAATCACCGAGGAGCGGATGGCCGAACTTGGCCTGCCGAATTTCGGTCAGCCCTTCGCGGTCACCTGTGAAGATCACGGCGGCCCGGGGGCCGCGATGATCCAGCAATGGGACGCTACGGCCCAGAAGTGGAACCTGATCACCGGCTTCATCGCGCCGGATGACGAGGTGCTGACGCCCCTCGTGATGGAAGACTCGGCAGCCTTCGCCGCCGAGAACAACATCGCCGAGCGCTGCAACTAGGCGCCGATGCAAAATCTTCCCCGGCCCGACCCGGGCCGGGGGCCATTGGATCAATTCTAGCCCCGGGGGATGCCCCATGCTCGACGCCGGCAAGACCGAGACGCTTCTCGAGGTCAACAATATCGAGGTGATCTACAATCACGTGATCCTCGTCCTGAAAGGCGTCAGCCTGAACGTGCCCAAAGGCGGCATCACAGCCCTTCTGGGCGGCAACGGCGCGGGCAAGACCACGACGCTCAAGGCCATTTCCAACCTTCTGCACTCCGAGCGCGGTGAGGTGACGAAGGGCTCCATCCTCTATCGCGGCGAGAAGGTACAAAGCCTCGATCCGTCGGCGCTGGTGAAGAAGGGCGTCATCCAGGTGATGGAGGGGCGGCACTGCTTCGAGCACCTGACCGTGGAGGAGAACCTTCTGACCGGTGCCTATACGCGCGCCGACAAGGGCCAGGTCGCTGCCGATCTCGACATGGTCTACAGCTATTTCCCGCGCCTGAAGGAACGCCGGAAGAGCCAGGCGGGCTATACCTCGGGCGGAGAGCAGCAGATGTGCGCCATCGGCCGCGCGCTGATGTCGAAGCCCGAGACGATCCTGCTCGATGAACCCTCGATGGGCCTGGCCCCCCAACTCGTCGAGCAAATCTTCGAGATCGTGAAGGCAGTGAACGAGAAGGAGGGCGTGACCTTCCTGTTGGCCGAACAGAACACCAACGTTGCTTTGCGCTATGCCCATTACGGCTACATCCTCGAAAGCGGGCGGGTCGTGATGGACGGCCCCGCCAAGGAGCTACGCGAAAACCCGGACGTGAAGGAATTCTACCTCGGCATGTCGGACGAGGGCCGCAAGTCGTTCCGCGACGTGCGCAGCTATCGCCGCCGCAAGAGGTGGCTGGCGTGATGGAGGGCCGGACCGTGACCCATTTCGACAGGTTTGAGACCCGTTCCGCCGATGACCGTGCCGCCGCGCAGCTTGAGGCAGTGAACATGCAGCTGGCGCGGGTGGCAGCGGTGCCCGGTTCCTGCAGGATCGACGGCGCGCCGCTTGCCGATCTGGCCGGGCTCGCGGCCCTTCCGGTGCTGCGCAAATCCGATCTGGTGGCCTGGCAAAAGGAGAACCCGCCCTTCGGCGGCATCCTGACCGCCAATGTCGCCCATATCTTCCAGTCTCCGGGGCCGATCTATGAACCGGGCGGGGTTTCCCATGACTGGTGGCGCATGGGGCGGTTCCTGCATGCCTGCGGCATCGGCGACGACGATATCGTGCAGAACTGTTTCGGCTATCACCTGACACCTGCGGGCATGATCTTTGAAAACGGCGCGCGGGCAGTGGGGGCGAAGGTGCTGCCCGCCGGGACCGGCCAGACCGATCTTCAGGTCCGTGCCGCCGCCGATATCGGCACCACCGCCTATGCCGGGACACCGGATTACCTGAAGGTGATCCTCGACCGGGCCGAGGAGATGGGCGAGCGGCTGAAGATCACCAAGGCCGCCGTCGGCGGCGGGGCGCTCTTCCCGTCGCTCCGCAAGGAATATGCAGACCGGGGCATCGCCTGCCTGCAATGCTATGCAACCGCCGATCTGGGCAACATCGCCTATGAAAGCGCCGCGCAGGAGGGGATGATCGTCGATGAGGGCGTGATCGTCGAGATCGTCCGCCCCGGCACGGGCGACCCGGTACCCGAAGGCGAGGTGGGCGAGGTCGTGGTGACAACGCTTAATCCCGACTATCCGCTCATCCGGTTTGCGACCGGCGATCTGTCAGCCGTTATGCCGGGGCAGTCGCCCTGCGGACGGACCAACATGCGGATCAGGGGCTGGATGGGACGGGCCGACCAGACGACCAAGATCAAGGGCATGTTCGTTCGGCCCGAACAGGTCGCCGACCTCGTCGCCCGCCATGACGAGGTCGCGCGCGCCCGGATCATTGCCACCCGCGAGGGCGAGATGGATGTGATGACGGTCCGCATCGAAGCGCCGGAAGGCGAAGCGGCCCGCTACGAAGGTTCGGTCGCCTCGATCCTTAAGATGAAGGGACGGGTGGAGATCGTACCGCCGGGCAGCCTGCCGAATGACGGCAAGGTCATCGACGATCAGCGCGTCTATGACTGACCGGCGGTGGGCGGATCATCGGGCGCCGCGTCCATTCCCTCGGTCAATAGTCCCTCCACCTTCAGCTGCATCTCCTGCAAGGCGCTTGACAGATGCGCAGCGAATGCCTGCGACAGCCTCGCCTGGCTGACATAGGCCGGGGTGAGGATCGAAACGCTGCTTGTGACGGTAGGCAGGAACCGGCGCATCACCAGTCTCGACGGGGCGGAACCCTGAACGAGATGACTGTACGCCGTGATCATGTCGCAGATCATGTAGCAGAAACCGTCCGAAACGAATTGCAGGCCCGGCATGAATGTACGCAGTTCAAGCCACTTGTTGAACTTTCGCCCGCGAGATGTGAATGCGTGTTCCGTTTGTGTCGCCGTCGGATGATCGTCAAACAGGACGGCCATCGGCTTTCCGTCCAGTTCCTCGGGTGAAAGTGTCGGGTTGCGGGCCAGCGGGTCGTCGTGCCTGAGAACGCAGACGCATTCGAGGTCGAAATCGGTCTGGTCGATCGATGCCCTCGGCCTGGGGGTTTCGGCAAACCCGATATCGAATTGCTGCGAGGCGACGAGATCTTCGATGACCCCGGATGACCGCATGATCAGGGACAGTTCGACCCCTGCCTTGTCCTTGAGAAAGCCGGTCAGCAAGCGCGGCATGAAAAGTCCCGATGCGGCAGGGTGGCACGCGATCCGAAGCCGGCCTGTTTCCAGCGCGCTGATCTTGCTGAGGGCCTGCTTTGTCCGCTCAAGTCGGGCGAGGATCGCCTCCGCCTCTTCCAGAAAGTAGTGCGCTTCGGGCGTGGGCGTCAGCTTGCCGTGCTCGCGAAGGAATAGAGGAAAGCCAAGCTCCTGCTCCAAGGTCGCCATCATTGTGCTGACCGCTGGCTGGGTTCGCGCCACGGTCTTGGCCGCCTGCGAGATTGAACCACTGCGCATGACTTCGCGAAACACGGTCAGTTGTCTTAGGGAAAGGTTCATCACGCATCATAAACTAGATTGATGGACTTAGAATAATATTCAAATTGATTTTATAGACCTTGTCCAGTGTTATGCCCCGAGACCGGCATCGTTTGACCGTCGGGGGGGGACATGGACTGTTTCACAAAGTACCTGCTGACGGGGCTGATCTGCGTCGTTGCGTTCGGCCAGTTTGTGCAAGTCGTCACGCGCTACGTGCTTCAGGTGCCGGTCATGGGCCTGGAGGAAACGATGGCCTATCCCACGCTCTGGCTTTACATACTCGGCGCGGTCAATGCGTCGCGCGAGAACACCCATATTCGCGCGAACGTGCTCGAGATCTTTCTCAAGACGCCGCGCGCGCACACAATTCTCGCAATTGTCGGAGAGGTCATCAGCCTGATCGTCGGACTTTGGCTGCTGACCTGGGCCTGGGATTTCACCCGCTATTCGATCCGCACCTGGCGGGAAAGCCCGACGCTGTACATCCCGACATTCTACGCCGACGTGGCGCTGGTGATCGGTCTTGGCCTGATGATGGCTTTCACCCTTTACCACCTCGTTCGCCATATCCGCGACCTGACCGGGGAGAACCACGCATGATCGAAGTCGCGCTCCTGGCCATTGCGGCCCTCGTGATCCTGCTGACCCTTGGTGTGCCGTTACCCTACTGCTTTGGCGCCGGGTTGATGGTGATGTATTTCCTCGGCGACGTAACCATGAAAGGCAACATGCTCTGGGGGTTCCAGCAGCTTGGAAACCCCGTTCTTCTTGCCATTCCACTGTTCGTCCTGGCCGGCACGATCATGTCGGAAAGCGGAATCGCCGCCAGCCTTCTGCGCTTCGTATCGGCCTTCATCGGCCATATCCGGGGCGGTCTTGGCGTGGTCGCCGCCGTTTCCTGCGCGGTCATCGGCGCGATTTCGGGTTCCGGCCTGACCGGCATCGCGGCCATCGGTCCGATCCTGATCCCTGAAATGGAAAAGCGCGGTTATCCCCGTGAATACGCGACCGCGCTGATCGCCAATTCCTCGATCCTTGGTCTGCTGATCCCGCCCTCGGTGACGATGATCGTCTATGGCTGGGTTACCGATACCTCGATTCTTGCCTGTTTCCTCGCCACCCTCGGGCCCGGCCTTCTGATCATGGTGGCTTTCTCGGTCATCAACCTCTGGATGGCCCGGAGCTTTCCGCTTGTGCTGGATGAAAAACCGACGCTGACCGCGCTTGCGGGCGAGGCGACCCGTCGCGGGATACATGCCTTCCCGGCCCTCCTGATGCCGGTCATCATCCTTGGCGGCATCTATGGCGGCATCATGACGCCGACAGAGGCCGCGGCGGTGGCGGTCATATACGCCGTGCCTGTCGGATTCCTGATCTACAGGGGCTTGCGCTGGGACAATTTTCTGGGCGCTGGCAAGGAAGCGGCCACCGCCGTCGGCGCGATCATGATGATGATCCTCTTCTCGATGATCCTCAGCCAGATGTTCGTGCTGGAAAACGTTCCGCAGCAGATCGTCAGCGCGATCTTTGCGATCACGGAAAACAAGGTCCTGCTGCTGATCCTCATCAACATCATGCTGTTCCTGGTCGGCATGGTCGTGAACGACGTCACCGCCATCATCCTGATCGCGCCGCTTCTTTTGCCGCTGATGAACGCCATCGGCGTAAGCCCTGTGCAGTTCGCCGCGATCATGGGCGTCAATACGGCGATGGGGGGCGTGACGCCGCCCTATGCCTCGATCCTCTATCTCGGCGCGCGGATCGGTAAGGTGAAAGTCACCAAGGTGATCCCGC
This sequence comes from Alphaproteobacteria bacterium, assembly GCA_030428915.1. Lineage (GTDB taxonomy): Bacteria > Pseudomonadota > Alphaproteobacteria > Rhodobacterales > Rhodobacteraceae > Albidovulum. The sequence continues at coordinate 12,946 of JAUIDM010000083.1, forward strand.
CTGCCATGAGGCTGATCCTGTTCGGTTACGTGCCCGTCGTCTTCCTGACCTCGTTCTGGCCCGACCTGTCACTCTTTCTGCCGCGTTTCTTCGGCTACTGACCCCAACCAAAATCGGAGGAAACTGAAATGAAGACCAAATTCATCGCGACTGCACTGGCAACGCTGCTTGCCGTCAGCCCGGCTTTGGCCGAGACGCT
>JAUIDM010000483.1 GCA_030428915.1 Alphaproteobacteria bacterium
ACGATACGATCGCCGACGTGCAGGATCTGATCCTTGACGTGCTCAAACGACATGAAAGCGTTGCGGACGATCCGCAGCCGATGGCTCTGATCGACGCGTTGGGCGACTCCGCCGTGATCTTGAAGGCCTATTACTGGTTCGACGTCGGTCAGGTGTCCCATATCAAGCTGAAATCGTCGCTCCTGCGTCAGGTCAAGCGCGTCCTCATGGATGCGGGCGTCTCGATGCCCGATGCCGCGCGCGAGGTCATCTTTCCCCAGGGCGTCCCGCTGTCGCGGTTCGAACCGCGTCCGGCGGATGTGTCCCCATCGGACCATGAGGCCCCGGGCGCGCCCAAGCTGTCCGAAAAGGACGAGCCACTTCACGCCGCGTCGGACCGCGACCTGTCCACCGACACCGATCTTTTGGAACGGCAGTTTTCGGCGCGGATCGAGGAAAGCGACGTGGATCTTCTGTGCGAGGATGACGGCTGATCGAAAGCGCCCAAGTCAGGGCAGTCCCCCTCGCTCCTGAGCCTTCGGCGCGAAGGCGTTGCCTCTTGGCAGGGCGGCCCCCTGCCCTGCCACAGTGCGGCCAGTCATCTTGCCGTCACGGATCAGTGCAACCTGCCCGCAAGGTTTCAACGCAGGACCGAAGAACGCGGCCCCCGGTGAGAGGGCCGCGATGATCCTTCTCAGCTGAGGTGGTGCACCTCCTGCAGTCCATAGACCGGTGTCGGAATACCCTCCATCCGCGCCTTGATCTGCAGCGACAGGAACTGCGAATAGTGCCGCGACTGGTGCAGGTTGCCGCCGTGGAACCACAGCGCCTCCTGCTGGGTCGGCTTCCACATGTTGCGCTGCTCCCCCTCCCAGGGGCCGGGGTCCTTGGTCGTGTCCGATCCCAGACCCCAGACCTTGCCGACCTTGTCGGCCATCTCCTGCCCCATCAGGTCGGCGACCCAGCCGTTCATCGAATTGTAGCCGGTCGCATAGACCACAAGGTCGGCATCCAGATGCGTCCCGTCGTCAAGGTTGACGCCGGTCTCATCCAGACTGACCACCTGGCCGCGCTTCAGCTTGATCTCGCCGTCGATGATCAGCTGGCTGGCACCCACGTCGATATAATAGCCCGAGCCGCGGCGGAGGTATTTCATGAACAGGCCCGAGTCGTCGTCGCCCCAGTCCAGCCAGAAGCCCGCCTTTTCCAGCCCCGCATAGAATTCGGCATCGCGCTTCTTCATCTCGGCATAGGCCGGGATCTGGAATTCATGCAGGATACGGTAAGGCAGCGAGGCGAAGATCAGGTCGGCCTTTTCGGTCGAGACACCATTGCGCACCGCCTCCTCCGAATAGAGCGCGCCCAGCCCGACATCCATCAATGTGTCCGACCGCACGATATGGGTGGACGACCGCTGCACCATGGTGACGTCGGCATCATGCTCCCAAAGCGCCGCCGCGATGTCGTGGGCAGAGTTGTTCGACCCGACGATGACGCATTTCTTGCCCGCATATCTGTCGGGCCCGGGATGCTGAGAGGAGTGATGCTGATCGCCCTTGAACTTGTCCATGCCCGGGAATGCCGGAATACGCGCCTTGCCCGACATGCCCGTGGCCATGACGAGTTGCTTGGGCCGCAGCACAACCTCCTTGCCATCGCGGTCCACCACGACGGTCCATTCCTTCGTCTTCTGGTCGTAGGTCGCGGACTTGGCGGTGGTCTTTGACCAATAGTTCAGCTCCATCACCTTGGTATACATCTCAAGCCAGTCGCCGATCTTGTCCTTCGGCGCAAAGATCGGCCAATTCTCGGGGAACTTGATGTAGGGCAGATGGTCGTACCAGACCGGGTCATGCAGGCAGAGCGACTTGTAGCGCTTGCGCCAGCTGTCACCGGGCCGATCATTGCGTTCGACGATGATCGTCGGCACGCCAAGCTGGCGAAGCCGGGCGCCAAGGGCGATGCCGCCCTGCCCGCCGCCGATGATGAGGCAATAGGGCTGCGTCTTGTAGCCGAGGTCCGCCGCCTCCTTCTCGCGCTCCTCCTTCCAGGTGGTGCGGTTCTTGCCCGCCCCGTGCTTGGCGCCCAGCGGGCGGGCGGCACCTTTCGGCTCCTCGTGACCCTTCAGTTCCGCCATCGTCGTCAGCAGCGTCCAGATCTTGCCGTCCTTCAGCCGGATCAGCCCGTAGCCACGCGCCACATCGGTCTCAAAGCTGATCCAGGCGGTGGTAACGCCACCATCCTCGGTCGGCACCTCGCCCTCCGCGATCCGCCAGTTGCGCGGCCTGGTCGTGGCAAGCTGATGCTTCAGCATGTCCTCGACACCATCCGGCCCCTCCACCGTCTTGATGTTCCACGTGAAGGTAACAAGGTCACGCCAGTAGCTGTCAGTCAGGAACATCGCCTTCGCTGCGGCGATGTCCCCGGCCGCCAGCGCGGCCCCGAAATCGTCCAGAAACGCCTGCGTTTCTCCGGTTAACGTTGAATCGAGCATTGTTTTCCTCCCTGAACCCGTTTCGGCGACAGGCTGGC
>JAUIDM010000084.1 GCA_030428915.1 Alphaproteobacteria bacterium
GGGTTGCCACCATGCTCTCCGCAGACCGAAAGCGTCACATCATGTCGTATTTGGCGCCCCCGGGCAGAGCCGATAAGCAAAAGTTCGCCGACGCCGTCCTCATCCAGAACATGGAACGGGTCCTCTGAGTAGACCCCCTGCTGCACATAATCGCCCATAAAGCGACCGGCATCGTCACGCGACAGGCCATAGGTCATCTGAGTCAGGTCGTTTGTGCCGAACGACAGGAAGGCCGCGTGCTGTGCGATCTCGCCCGCGCGCAGGGCGGCGCGCGGCGTTTCGACCATCACGCCAAGGCGGTAGGCGAACTCCGCGCCGGTCGCGGTCTTGACCGCCGCCGCGACAGCATCGACGCGGGTCTTGACCAGTTCCACCTCGCGCTTGGCCGAAACCAGCGGAATCATAATCTCGGGCACGACGACGGCCCCGCGCTTCGACGCCTCCACGGTCGCCTCGAAGATCGCTCGGGCCTGCATCTCGTAGATTTCCGGTACGGTGACGCCGACGCGGACGCCGCGCATCCCGAGCATGGGGTTGAATTCCGACAGGGCCTCCACCCGGCGGGTCACCTCGCTCAGCGGCCGGTCGAGCGCCTCGGCGAGTTCGCGCATCCCCTCGCGGTCCTGGGGCAGGAATTCGTGCAACGGCGGATCGAAGAGCCGGATACAGACCGGCTGCCCCGCCATGATGTCGAAAAGCGCGATGAAGTCGGCGCGCTGCATCGGCAACAGCCGGTCGAGCGCTACTTTGCGGTCTTTGACGGTATCGGCGAAGATCATCTCGCGCATCACCGTCAGCCGGTCCTCGTCGAAAAACATGTGCTCGGTCCGGCAAAGGCCGATGCCTTCCGCCTCGAACATCCGCGCGGTGCGGGCATCGTCGGGCGTATCGGCATTCGCGCGCACGCCGATATCGCGCACGTTGTCGGCCCAGCGCAGAAGCGTCGTGAACCATTCGTCAAGCGCGGGCTCCAACATCTCCGCCTGACCGGCCAGCACATCGCCGGTCGTACCGTCGACCGTGATCACGTCGCCTTCGCGGAAGATGCGCCCATCCTTCGTGTTCAGGGTCTTGTCGCGCTGGTTGATGTCGATTTCCGAGGCCCCGACGATGCAAGGCAAGCCAAGACCACGCGCGATCACCGCTGCGTGGCTGGTAATGCCGCCACGTTCGGTCAGGACCGCTACAGCAGCATGCATGCCGCGAATATCCTCGGGCGAGGTTTCACGCCGGACAAGGATGCAGCGTTCGTCCCGTGCGGCCGACGCCTGCGCATCGGCAGAGGTAAAGACGAGACGACCCGATGCACCGCCGGGGCTAGCAGCAATGCCCCGCGCGATTCTGTCGCGCGGCGCGCGTGGATCGACCTGATAGTGCAAAAGTTCCGATATGGCGCGCGGTTCGACGCGCAGAATCGCGTCCTCGCGGCTGATGATCCCGTCCTTGGCCATCGTCACCGCCACCCGGACACTGGCTCGGGCAGAGCGTTGGACACGCACCGCGTCGATGACCTTGAGCACGCCGTTTTCCAGCGCGAATTCGATCTGCATCTCTTCGCGCAACCGCTCGCGGCAGATGCGGCAATGGTCCTGGAGCGCCGAAAAGACTTCTGGGGCGGCCTCCTCCAGCGAGTGCCCCCGCTTGTCCTTGAGCAGGTAAAGCGTTTCCTCCGCCTTGCGATTGGCGGGGTTCAGCCCCCGAAACCGTCCGGTGACCTGCGGCGCGCCGGTTACGGGTTCAATCAACTGCATGGTACCGCGTCCTGACAGGCCGGGGCCGAACGCCTGCGCCATTTCCTGAACCACCAGGCCCAATGGCGCATCGGAAGGTGCCCCCTTCGCCTCGCGCAACAACCGGGCCGTCGTGCCTTCCCAGGCCCGCGCCATCGACCGCATCACCTCTGCGAATTGTTGGGCGCAAGATTGAGGAAACGCCTCTTCCATCTCGGCCTCGTAGGCCGAAAGCGCAGCGGCCAGCGCCCCGGTCGAGGGTTCGGCGGTGAACATGTCGGGATCGAGCCGCGCAACATGGATTGCGTATGACTGGACGAAGCCCAGATATGTGGCATCGGCAAATGCCTGCCCGTGATCGCGGGTCAGTTCAGCATGCTTTTCTGCATTCATGCCGACGTTCAAAACTGTATTGGGCCCGCCCCAGTCGGGATCACCGGGCGATGGTCGGATCGATACGAGGACACCGTCGAAAAGTGTGGCGATCCGACCGATATCCGGCAACTGTCCGGCGGCGATTGCGCGCACCGTATCACAAGGCAGCGCCACCGTTTTGGGCACCGGCAGGTCAAGCCGGATCAGGCGCTGCAGACATTTTGCCCGCCAGCCATGCCGCGCCGAGTCGATCGCCGCCGACGGCGTGACCTCGGTGAACTGAGTGAAATTACTGTGTTTCTGCACTGCGGCAACCCTTCGTTGCGCCGCAGGATAGCGCGACTTTGCCACTTGGCAAGGAAAAGCACAGGCATCCTTCGCGATGTCGCGGCCACACCACATTTCGCGACCCTCTGCTTGCACGCCGCGCACGCTTGCGCCATGACTGGCGCGAGACAGGAGACAGTCATGGCACTGCCGGTTCGGCATCAGATGATTTACTGGGGTATCGCGGCGGTTGTGTTCTTCGCCGCGCTTTGGGGGCTGGGCAATGTGATCCTGCCCTTTCTTGTCGGCGGCGCCATCGCCTATTTCCTCGATCCGATCGCCGACCGGCTTGAACGGGCGGGCCTGAGCCGAACCGCCGCAACCTCGGTCATCTCGGTCGCCGCCCTTCTGATCTTCGTGCTTCTCGCACTTCTCATCGTGCCGATGCTGGTGCGCCAACTCGTCGGCCTTGTGAACGCGGCGCCGACAATATTTGGCCAGTTGCAGGCCTTCCTCACCGAACGTTTCCCGTCAATCATGGACAATGAAAGCGTGGTGCGCGACACGCTTGGCGCAATCGGCGAAACCATTAAATCGCGTGGCGGGGAACTGGCACAGGGGCTGCTGACTTCGGCGCTCTCGGTCATCAGCGCCATCGTCTTTATTGTCGTCGTGCCGGTCGTCGCCTTCTACCTTCTTCTCGACTGGGATAATATGATCGCGAAGATCGACGGCTGGCTGCCGCGCGACCATCAGGAAACGATCCGCACGATCGCGCGCGACATCGACAAAGTGCTGGCCGGGTTCGTGCGCGGGCAGGTTTCGGTCTGCATCGCCCTCGGAACATTCTACTCTGTCGCACTAATGCTGGCAGGACTTGATTTCGGCCTGATCGTTGGTGCGATCGCCGGGCTGATCACCTTCATACCCTATATCGGCGCGCTTATCGGCGGGGCGCTGGCTATCGGGCTGGCGCTTTTTCAGTTCTGGGGCGAGTGGCTGAATATCGGCATCATTGCCGCGATCTTTGCCGCTGGCCAGTTTCTTGAAGGCAACATCATCACGCCGCGGCTCGTCGGGAAGTCGGTGGGTCTGCATCCGGTCTGGCTTCTCTTCGCGCTGTCGGCCTTCGGCACGCTTTTCGGGTTCGTCGGCATGCTGGTCGCGGTACCCGTCGCCGCCGCCATCGGCGTCCTGACACGGTTTGGCATCGGCCAGTACCTGCACAGCCGCCTTTACCGCGGCATCGAGAGGCAGGACGAAAGCTGACATGGCCCGCCAGCTTGCCTTCGACCTGCCGGTGCGGCCCGCACTGGGACGCGAGGACTTCTTTGTTTCACCCGCCAACGAACTGGCGCTCGCCGCGCTGGATTCAGGTGGCTGGCCGCACGGCAAGATTCTGCTTCTGGGTCCCGACGGCGCGGGCAAAAGCCATCTGGCGAAGGTCTGGGCGGGCGATGTGCAGGCAAGGGTGGTCACCGCTGCGGACCTTGCCACCCTGCCCCTACCCGACCCCGCCGCGATGGTCGTCGAGGATGCCGATCATATCGCCGGCGATTTGTCGGCCGAAACCGCGCTCTTTCACTTGCACAACCACCTGACGGCCGCGCGGGCACCGCTTTTGATCACTGCCCGCCGGGGCCCTACACATTGGGGCCTGACCCTGCCCGACCTGAAGAGCCGAATGGAGGCGACGGCGGTCGCCGAGATTCTGCCACCGGACGATGCGCTCTTGTCCGCCGTCTGCCTGAAGCATTTCTCCGACCGGCAGCTGCAGGTCAGTCCGAACCTCATCAAATGGCTGATCCGCCATATCGACCGCTCCTTTGCCGCAGCCCGGAAAGCCGTTGCCGCGCTTGACGAAGCTTCGTTGCAACGCGGACGGCCCGTAACACGCGCGCTCGCGGCCGAGGTTCTGGACACCACACCGGACGACGACGCATGATGCGTCACAAAACCGTCACATGAACCGTCGATAAGCCACCCATGACCCAGGCAGATTTCCTCAAGGCCCCGTTCCCGAAACCGGTCAACCTGCCTGAAACGGACATGTCCGGACCGAAACGCTTTTTCAACCGGGAACTGAGCTGGCTTGCCTTCAATTGGCGGGTTCTGGACGAGGCGCGCAATACCCGTGTGCCGCTTTTGGAACGGCTTCGCTTTCTGTCGATCTCGGCCACCAACCTTGACGAGTTCTACACGGTGCGCGTCGCAGGCCTCCGTGAATTGGTGCGGGCAGGCAATTCGATGCATTCCGACGATGGCCTCAGCCCGGCCGAGCAACTTGCGCTGATCAACGATGATGCCCGCCGCCTGATGACCATGCAGCAAACAGTGTGGAACAAGCTGCGCAAGGAACTGGACGGCGAAGGGATCGTGCTGCTGACGCGCTCAAAGCTGACGAAGCGCGACGAAACCTTCCTGGCCGACTACTTTCTGAACAAGGTCTTTCCGGTGCTTTCGCCCCTGGCGATTGACCCGGCGCATCCGTTCCCTTTCATCCCCAATACCGGCTTCTGCCTTGCGCTGGAACTGGAGCGTGACAAGGGTAAACGCCACCTGCAGGCGCTTCTGCCAATCCCGCAGCAGATCCCGCGTTTCGTCGCGATGCCGGGCGGCAAGCGGTTTCTGCCGATGGAGGAGATGCTGCTTCTTCATCTTGGCTCGCTCTTTCCAGGCTATTCCGATACCGGCCACTGCGCCTTCCGGGTGCTGCGCGACAGCGATATCGAGGTCGAAGACGAGGCCGAGGATCTGGTTCGCGAATTCGAAACCGCATTGAAGCGCCGTCGCCGGGGTCAGGTGATCCGGCTGAAGATGACAGCGGGGGCGCCCGAAGCCTTGCGCGCGCTGATCATGGAGGAACTGGCCGTCACGCCCGACGAGGTGGTCGAGGTCAAGGGCATGGTCGGCATGGCGGATCTGAAGGAGCTGGTGCTCGATACCCGCCGGGATCTGCAATGGCCGTCATTCAGCCCGCGCGTACCCGAGCGCGTGCAAGACCATGACGGCGACATGTTTGCCGCGATCCGCCAGAAGGACATGCTGCTGCACCATCCCTACGAGACCTTCGACATGGTGATCCGCTTTCTCAACCAGGCGGCGGCGGATCCGAACGTGCTGGCGATCAAGCAGACGCTCTACCGCACCTCGCAGGACAGCCCTATCGTGTCCGCCTTGTGCGAGGCGGCCGAGGCGGGCAAGTCGGTGACGGCTCTGGTCGAACTGAAGGCACGCTTCGACGAGGCCGCCAATATCCGCCAGTCTCGGCGCCTGGAACGCGCAGGCGCCCATGTCGTTTATGGTTTCATCAATTACAAGACCCACGCCAAGATCTCGACCGTGGTCCGGCGCGAGGGCGAGAACCTTGTGACCTATACACATTACGGCACCGGCAACTACCATCCGATAACGGCACGCATCTATACCGATCTCAGCTTCTTCACCTGCGATGCATCCCTTGGCCGCGATGCGACAAAGGTCTTCAACTACCTCTCCGGCTATGTGCAGCCCGAGGGGCTGGAAAACATCGCAATCTCGCCGATCAGCCTGAAGCCGCGCCTTCTGGATATGATCGCGGCCGAGGCGGAGCATGCGCGTCAGGGCAGACCGGCCGCGATCTGGGCGAAGATGAACTCGCTGATCGAATCCGATATGGTTGACGCTCTTTATGCGGCGTCCCAGGCCGGCGTGAAGATAGAGCTTGTGATACGCGGCATCTGCGGCGTCCGGCCGGGGATCAAGGGGCTCTCCGAGAATATCCGCGTCAAATCCATCGTCGGTCGGTTCCTGGAGCACAGCCGCATCGTATGTTTCGGCAACGGCCATGGCCTGCCATCGAAAAATGCCCGCGTCTTCTTTTCCTCGGCCGACTGGATGGGACGCAACCTCAACCGCCGGGTCGAGACGCTGGTGGAGGCGACGAACCCCACGGTCAAGGCGCAGATCGTCAGCCAGATCATGGCGGCGAATCTTGCCGACGAGGCGCAAAGCTGGGTGCTGATGCCCGACGGCCGCTACACCCGCGACCTACCCGAGGGGCGCGACGATCTTTTTAACTGCCACCGGTTCTTCATGGAAAACCCCTCGCTTTCGGGCCGCGGCTCGGCGGGGGCGAAGGATGTGCCAAAACTCGCCCACGCAGCCGATTGAGGAGTTCCGGGTGTCTGCCAGCTCAGCAAAGAACAAACCCTCAAGCCGCGACAAGAAAAAGGATAAGGTCGCCAAGGCACGGTCGCTCGCAGAGGATTCCGGCCCCTTCGGCAAACCCCTGTTCGACGACCCTTCGGCCCGCGCGCTGGAACGGGTCGGCGTAGTCGATGTCGGCTCCAACTCTGTCCGCCTGGTGGTTTTCGACGGCGCGGCGCGCAGCCCGGCCTATTTCTACAACGAAAAGATCATGGCGGGACTCGGTCAGGGTCTGGCAGAGACCGGGCGACTGAACCCGCAGGGGCGTGCCCGGGCGCTTGCCGCGCTGAAACGCTTCGCGGCGCTCGCGAATGGCATGGACCTTCCTTCAATGTCCTGTGTTGCCACCGCAGCTGTGCGCGAGGCGATCGACGGGCCGGAGTTTCGCGCCGAGGTCGAGCGTGAGACGGGGCTGAAGCTGTGGGTCATTGACGGGCTGGAAGAGGCGCGACTTTCGGCACAAGGCGTGCTGCTGGGTTGGCCCGAGGCCGAGGGCATCGTCTGCGATATCGGCGGCAATTCGATGGAACTGGCCGAAGTGTCCGGCGGCAAGGTCGGCCGCCGCGTGACCTCGCCGCTGGGCCCCTTCCGGTTGCAACAGATCACGGGTGGGAAGAAGGGCCTTCAGAAATTCATCAAAGAGACGGTGGAGAGCCTCGCCGCCGAGATCGGCACCAGCCATGAACGCATCTATCTCGTCGGCGGATCCTGGCGTGCAATCGCGCGGCTGGATATGGAGCGGCGCGCCTATCCGATGACCGTTCTGCACGAATATCGGATGAAACCGCAGGCGCTGTTGCAGACGCTGCATTGGATCGGCGGCAGCGACCTGAACGATCTGAGAGCAAGAACCGGCACGTCGGCGGCGCGTATGGAACTCGTGCCGCTGGCCACGCAGGTTCTGCGCCAGCTGGTTCTGACGTTCCACCCGAAAGAGATCGACATCTCCTCCTACGGCATCCGAGAGGGGCTGTTGTACGAACAGATGCCCGACAGGCTGAGGATGCGTGATCCGCTGATCGAGGCCTGCCGCCACGCCGAACGCACGATGGCGCGCATGCCGGGTTTCGGCAAGAAGCTCTACCAGTTCCTGCTGCCACTCTATGCCAATGCGAGCTTCGACAAGCTCCGCATGGTCCGCGCCGCCTGCCTTCTGCACGACACGACATGGCGGGCGCATCCCGATTACCGCGCCGAGGTCTGTTTCGACAACGCCACGCGCGCCAACCTCGGCGGGCTGAGCCACCCCGAACGGGTGTTTCTCGGCCTTTCTCTGCTGCACCGGTACAAGAATGCGCGCACCGGGTCGCGGATGGAGCCGGTGTTCGCGCTTCTGACCGAGGCGCAGATGAAGGAGGCTGAGGTTCTGGGCAAGGCGATGCGCTTTGGCGCGATGTTTGCTGTGAAGTCGCCCGAGGAGGCCGGGGAACTTGTGTGGCGGCCAAAGAAGAAAGTGCTGGAGCTGAGGCTCAATGCCCATGCCGAAGCGCTGTTCGGCGAGGTCGCGCAATCCAGGTTCGGATCGCTATGCGACGCGTTGGGTGCCGAAAAGCTGACCACGATCGTGGCGGATTGAAGATTACGTATCGTCGAAAGCCGAGTTGGCTCAGATGTCGATCTCTTCGCCAGGAGCCGGCATCGCCAGTTCAGAGGGCGACTTCCTGCGGATGATGATGTCACCGTTCGGAAGAATCTCTGGCGCGTGGTAATTCTTGACGTCACCGATCATCGCCGAAAGGCTGCGCAGCATCGGCTCCATCTCGCCCAACACCTCACCAAATTCGAACTGCAGATCCTTCAACGCCGGTTCGACCTCATCGAGCATGGAGCGCATGATGATCTTCGCGCCCTCTTCAAGAAGGCTGAAACCTTCCTCAACGCCCTCTTCGCCGACATCTTGAGCCATGGCAGGCGCCGTGGCCAGAAAGATAGAAGTCAATGTGATGGCGATCCGGTTCATGGTGCCAATATAAGGCATGTGATCCCTGAAAAACAGAAGATCGATCAGAATGTGATGTCGATCGTCACCGGGAAATGGTCCGACGCGGTCAGAAGCGCTTCGCGCAGTTCCGGCACTCCGTAGATCTTCGGATCGTCGAACGGATGCCAGATCCGCCATTTCGGCCCCTTCGCGCGCAGATCGGGCGACACCATGATGTAGTCGAGCAACGCCGAGAAATAGCAGCCCTTGTCGTCGAGATAGAACCGCGCCGTCGTCGGCATCAACGCAACCTTCTTGCCGAAGGCCACCCGTGCATGGGGATCGAACAGCCGCGTTTCATGCGGTTCGTCCCAGCCCATGACGATCTCTACCCCTGAGCGGCCAAAGAGTTTTTCGTATTCATCGAGACCGGGACCATCGTTGAAATCGCCCATGACGATCAGACTGTCACCGGCGCCCAGATGTTCCAGCACTCTTTCACGCAGCCAGATGCTCTGCGCCAATTGCTTGCGGCGGTTCTCGATGGCGAGCCTCTTGGCCTGGGTCTTGCTGCGTGCCCCGTGCGGGGCTTTCGATTTGACATGAACCCCGATCATGCGGAACTCGACCCCCTCTGGCGTTGTCGCCGCGATCTCCAGCGGGGGCTTCGAAAACCGCACCACATCCATCTTCGCGTCGATATTGAGGTCGATGCGATAGCTCGAATCGAACCGCGGCGCGGCGGCGCCCTCGATCGGTTGATCGGGAAGGCCCAGCGGGTCGTGACGGACACTCAGCGTATCCGGATCGTAGAGAAGCGCTATTTCCTGCTGGGTGTCGTTCTCATACCCGATCAGCGCCTTGCGGGTGCGCAAATCATATCGCGCGGCGAAGGCTTCCAGCATGTCGACGGATTTGTGCCGACGGTTGTTGTCGGGCGCTTCAATGATCATCACTGCATCGGCATCCATCGCTGTGAAGACGATGCCGAGCGAGGTCAGCTGATCGGCGCGGGTGACGTTATAGCGGGAAGACCAGCCGCCATCCTCCAGCAACCGACCATCCCGGTCGAACAGATTTGTGAACCATTCGACATTATAGGTTGCGATACGCATGGGGCTCAGGCCGCCTTCTTGCCGGTGATTTCCTCCCAGGCATGATTGACCGCGACCAGCCGCTGTTCGGCGAGTTTCAGCGCCTCTTCCGGCAGTCCGCGGGCGCGCATCCGATCCGGATGGCAATCCTTGACAGCCTGCCGCCAGGCTGCGCGAATCTCCTCCAGGGGCGCGTCATGCGACACGCGCAACACGTGATAGGGATCGGGTGGAGCGTCGGGCACGAAGCGAGTCAGGAGCGAACGAAAGCAGCGATCATCGACGCCGAAGATGCGCGCGACATCGCGCAGGAAGGCGTCTTCGTGGGGATGAAACTCACCATCGGCCATGGCGATATGAAACAACCCCTCCATGAGATCGACCAGAACCGCATCGCCCGGCCCGAACATCGCGGCGATCTTGCTGGCATAGAGTTCGAAGCCTGCAACGTCCTGCCGGGCGAGGTTGAAGACACGGGCGGCGTTTTCCTCTTCCTCGCGTGCGATCGCGAATACCTCGCGAAAGGCCATCACCTCGTCCCGCGTCACCTGCCCGTCGGCTTTGGCCATCTTGGCGCCAAGCGCGATGACCGCGATGGTGAAGCCGATGGACCGCTCGGGCGGCGACTTCAGCCTGTCGAAGACGGCCGAAAGCCCCTCGCCCTTGGCAAGGGCGGCGAGGGCCTCTGTTATGCGGGTCCAGATTGACATGAACCGAACATAGCGGCGGATGCGGGTGTTGTCAGTGCGTCACTTCACCCATTCACGCACCGGTTATGTGAGAATTTTCATCATCAGTACGAGATCGAGCCAGCGCCCGTATTTGCGGCCAACCTCTGGGATATTGGCCACCGTGCGGAACCCCATGCGGTCATGAAACGCGACTCCCTCGGCATTCTCACCCGACACGCCCGCGAAAAGCGTGTGCGCCCCGCCCGTACGCGCGTGCCGCTCGACCGCCGCCATCAACGCCCGTCCCGCGCCTTTGCCACGGTGTTCGGGGGCGAGGATGATCGTATGTTCCATCGCATGAAGGTAGCCATTGCCACCCCGAAACTGGGCGTAGCTCGCAAAACCCAGTAGCCCGCCGTTCTCGGCCACGAAGAACTCGCGTCCGGCGGCGCGACGTTCGCCGATCATCTGCGCCAGGCTTGTGCCCGTCCTTTCTTCGCTGGAGAAGGTGATCGTCGTATTGCGGATGACCGGGTTCCAGATGGCGAGGACAGCGTCGGTGTCGGTTTCTACGAACGGCCGGACGATCATGCGAGCACCCGGTTGCCGTAGGGCGTGCCGATCGTCGCTCGCATGGCTTTTTCGCCTGCCACGATCACGACACGCGGATCGGCTAGCGGAAGCGCGGCGGCAAGCGCATCCGGTTCCGGGCAGGCAATCTCAAGCCGGATGAGCCGACAGCCCCGATCGGGCAACCGGGTTGCGGGGCGAGCGTTGCCCTGCCATTCGATCAGTGCGGGGAAGGCATCGCCGAAAGGAAGGCGGCCATCCGGCGGCACAGCAAAGCGCCAACGAAAATCCCCCCGCGTAAGCTCGGTCGCGTGCCCTGCCCCCTCGGGCGCCAGGTCAATAGCTCTGTCGAGGTCATCCACACGGACGATCCAGTTCGTCAGGCGCGGCGGCCCGCTGAAACTGTCGAGATCGAACCAGCGCGGAAGGGCGGGCTTGGACGCGTCCGGGTCGATGGCGATAACCTCCAGGTATTCCTGCGGCCCGAGGCTGAGAAGCCGGTTATGCGTACCCATATGCGGGTGTTTTCCACCGGCCTCCAACGTCACACCCAGGGCCGCCTCGACATGGGCCACGCCAGCCTCAAGCGTCTCGGCCGACACAGCGAGATGATCAAGTGCCGCCATCGCGAGCCCCCGAAACCGTTTCAGCCGCATCCTAGAGCTACCATCGGTCCCGGCAAGAGCCGAAATCTACACACGAAAACTTGAAACCTGCGCCCCGATCCCCAATTGGAAGCCAAAGATAACGAAAACAATCGGGATAGATGAATGAGCCTTGCGCGCGCCCTTGACCGCTTCTTTCGCCATGACGCCGCTGGGGGCGTCCTTCTTATGGCTTCAGCCCTCTTGGCCCTGATCGTCGCGAATTCAGCCCTTTCGGGCGGCTACCACGATCTGCTGTTGAAGAAGTTTTCCGTCCTTCTGGATGGAGAAGGCTTGTCGAAACCGCTGATCCTCTGGATCAACGACGGGCTCATGGCAGTCTTCTTCTTCCTGATCGGGCTCGAACTGAAGCGCGAGATGGTAGAGGGCAAGCTCAAGAACCCCGCCGATGTGATGCTGCCCGGCATGGCGGCGGTCGGTGGAATGATTGTCCCGGCACTGATCTTCTTGGCGCTCAACTTTTCCGATCCCGTCACGCGCGGCGGTTGGGCGATCCCGGCGGCGACCGATATCGCCTTTGCGATCGGCGTTTTGGCGCTTCTGGGCAAAAGGGCCCCGGCCGCGCTTAAGATCTTCCTGCTGACACTGGCGATCCTCGATGACCTGGGGGCGATCCTGATCATCGCGCTGTTCTACACCAAGGAACTGCATGTCGATTACCTTTATGTGGCGCTGCTTCCGCTCATCGGGATGTTCCTGCTGAACCGCGCCGGGGCACACAGGATCGCACCCTTCATGCTCCTCGGCACGGTGCTCTGGGTGCTGGTGCTGAAATCGGGGGTTCATGCGACGCTTGCGGGCGTGGTCACGGCGTTCTTCATCCCGCTGAAGGACAAATACGGCAAGTCGCCGCTGCACGCCTTGGAACATGCCCTGTCACCCTATGTTCTCTTCATGATCGTTCCGATCTTTGCCTTTGCGAATGCTGGCGTCGTCCTGCAGGGGCTGACGCTGGCAGACCTTTTTGCGCCCCTGCCCATGGGCATCGCTGCAGGTCTGGTGATCGGCAAGCAAGTGGGTGTGGTCGGGGCGACCTGGCTGGTGGTGCGGGCCGGCTGGGCGAAGCTGCCCCATGCCGTAACCTGGGCGCATATCTACGGGCTGGCCTGTCTGGCGGGGATCGGTTTCACCATGTCGCTGTTCATCGGCGGGCTCAGCTTCGATACCCCGGAGAACATGAACGCGGTCCGGCTGGGCGTTCTGGCAGGCTCCGCGATCTCGGCCGTGCTCGGCTATACAGTCCTGCGCCTGTCGTCCGGACGCAAGGAACCACAGGAGGAACCCGCCGCGACGCTGGCGGAATAACGGCAATGCCTGCAACATCCCGGGGCCGGTTGACCGGCCCCGGCGCCCCGCCCTAGAGTCCGGTCCTGGAGCAGGAGGCCACGTCATGGCAGGCGGTTGGGCGCGCGACGGCGCCGTGAACGAACAGATCGATGCCTCGATCGAGGACGAGTTGAAACGGATGCAGACCCGGCGGCGTCCGGAGGGCGAGAGCCTTGCAGAATGTGCCGAGTGCGGCGAACCAATTCCCGAAGCGCGGCAGAAGGCGATCCCTGGCGTCAAGCTCTGTATCGACTGCCAGAGCGAACGCGATGCGCGGCCTGTCCTGCGCGGCGGCATCAACCGGCGTGGCTCGAAGG
>JAUIDM010000085.1 GCA_030428915.1 Alphaproteobacteria bacterium
ATGACGATACGCATGGTTCTCGCTGCCGCGATCGCACTCGGGGCGACCGCTGCGGCCGCGCAAGATGGGGGGATGAGTTTCTTCATCACAAGTGAAAACCCGGGCAACGGAGGCGATTTCGGCGGCATTGAGGGCGCGGACGCGCATTGCGGAGCGCTCGCCGAAGCAGCGGGAGCGGCCGGCATGACCTGGCGCGCCTATCTCTCCACCAGTACTGAGAACGCCCGTGACCGCATCGGCGCGGGCCCCTGGGTCAATGCGGCAGGTGTGACGATCGCCGAAAGCGTCGACCAGTTGCACAGCGCCGACGCGAACCTGACCAAGGAAACCGCGCTGAACGAACGGGGCGAGGTCGTGAACGGGCGCGGCGACGATCCGAACCGCCACGACATCCTCACCGGATCTATGCCGGACGGCACCGTGGCCGAGGGCATGACCTGCGACGATTGGACCTCGGGCGGCGCGGAAACCGCCGGCATGGTCGGACATCACGACCGCATGGGGCTCGACGAATCGGATGCCGCGAAATCGTGGAACTCCTCGCATTCCTCGCGCGGCGGCTGCGGGCTGGAGGCGTTGCGCGGCACGGGTGGCGACGGTCTCATCTACTGCTTCGCCGCGAATTAAGTGCGAAACGGGCCGCCGTGCTGCACTGCGGCCCGAACTTTTTGCACTGCAGCATCTGGACGCGCAACAATCTTCCGTCTAGGGTCCGGCGAGAGGAATTATGTTGCCGCGAGGATCTGCAATGACGACCCAGCAAGAGCGTGACCGCCCCTGGCTGTTCCGGACATATGCCGGCCATTCCACCGCGGAAAAGTCGAACGCCCTTTACCGCGCGAACCTCGCCCGGGGCCAGACCGGTCTTTCGGTGGCTTTCGACCTGCCGACCCAGACCGGCTACGACAGCGATCACGAACTCGCCAAGGGCGAAGTCGGCAAGGTCGGCGTGCCGGTCTGCCATCTCGGCGATATGCGGACGCTCTTCAGGGACATTCCCCTTGAGCAGATGAACACCTCGATGACGATCAACGCGACCGCGCCATGGCTCCTCGCCCTCTATATCGCGGTGGCAGAGGAACAGGGGGCGGATGTCGCGGCCCTTCAGGGCACCGTGCAGAACGATCTCGTGAAGGAATACCTCTCGCGCGGCACCTATATCTGCCCGCCGAAGCCGTCCTTGAAGATGATCACCGATGTCGCGGCCTATACGGCGGAACACCTGCCGAAATGGAACCCGATGAACGTTTGTTCCTACCATTTGCAAGAGGCAGGCGCGACGCCCGAGCAGGAACTGGCCTTCGCGCTGGCCACCGGCATCGCGGTTCTCGACGACCTCAAGGGCAAGGTCGCGCCCGAAGGCTTCCCGGCCATGGTCGGCCGCATCTCCTTCTTCGTGAACGCCGGCATCCGCTTCGTCACGGAACTCTGCAAGATGCGCGCCTTTACCGAGCTCTGGGACGAGATCTGCCGCGACCGCTACGGCATCGAGGAAGAGAAATACCGCCGCTTCCGCTATGGCGTGCAGGTCAACTCCCTCGGCCTCACCGAACAGCAGCCGGAAAACAACGTCTACCGCATCCTTCTGGAAATGCTCGCGGTGACGCTTTCCAAAAACGCCCGTGCCCGCGCCGTGCAACTGCCCGCCTGGAACGAGGCGCTTGGCCTGCCCCGTCCATGGGACCAGCAATGGTCGCTCCGCATGCAGCAGATCCTCGCCTATGAAACCGACCTCCTGGAATATGGCGACCTCTTTGACGGCAACCCGGCGATCACCGCCAAGGTCGAGGCGCTGAAGGAAGGCGCGCGGGATGAACTGAAGACGCTCGACGCCATGGGCGGCGCCATCGCCGCGATCGACTACATGAAGGGGCGGCTGGTGGAGTCGAACTCCGAACGCCTTGCCCGGATCGAGGCGGGCGAGACCACGGTCGTCGGCGTGAACCGCTGGGTAGAGGCCGAACCATCGCCCCTGACCGCTGGCGACGGCTCGATCCTGACCGTCGATCCTGCGGTCGAGGTGGATCAGGTCGCGCGTCTCAACGACTGGCGCAGCACCCGCGATCAGGCCGCTGTCGATGCGGCACTCGCAGATCTGCGCGCCGCCGCCTCGTCGGGACAGAACGTAATGCCCGCCTCTGTCGCTTGCGCCAAGGCGGGCGTCACTACCGGCGAATGGGCGGGCGTGATGCGCCAGGTCCACGGTCAATATCGCGGTCCGACGGGCGTCTCGAAAAGCCCGTCGAACCGCACCGAAGGGCTCGACGACATCCGCGACGCTGTTGATGAGGTCTCCACCCGTCTCGGCCGCCGCCTGTCGTTCCTGATGGGCAAGCCCGGTCTCGACGGTCATTCCAACGGCGCCGAACAGATCGCCGCACGTGCCCGCGATTGCGGGATGGAAATCAATTACGAAGGCATCCGCCTCACGCCCTCCGAAATCGTCGCGGCCGCCGGCGAAGCGCGGGCCCACGTCGTCGGCCTCTCCATCCTTTCCGGCAGCCACCTGCCCCTCATCACCGAAGTGATGGAGCGGATGCGCGAGGCGGGCCTTGGCGACATCCCCGTTGTAGTCGGCGGCATCATCCCGGACGAGGATGCGGCACGGCTGCACGAAATGGGTGTCGCGCGCGTCTATACGCCCAAGGATTTCGAACTGAACCGGATCATGTTCGACATCGTGGCCTTGGCCGAACCAAAAGCGGTTGCAGCGGAATAGCAGAGGGAGCCAGCAGTGCAGCCTCGGGTTTTTGCAGATGCGAATGCGGCACTTCTGAACGCATACGAGGAAGAGGTCTCTGGCGCAGCCTATTTCGCGGGCCTCGCCGATCAGCATACCGGGCGTGCGCGCGATGCGCTTCTGCTGATGGTCGAGATGGAAGAGGCGACAGCCCGCGTCATGCGCCCGGTTGTCGACGCGGCCGGGCTTTGCCCGCGCCATGCTGACGATCTGGCGCTAGAGGGGCATGCCGAAGCCGAGGCGCTGCGCGGCGCCGGCTGGGAGACGCTGCTGACCGGAATGCGCGACGATTACGGCGCCTATGTCGCCGAATTCGAAGCGGTCCGCGCCTCGGTGCCACCCCACTTCCGTACCCGCGCCGATCTTCTGATTGCACATGAAGTCGCGATCATCGACTTCGCGCGGGCCGAGCTTGCAGGCGAAGCGGACAGCATGTCCTGCCTGCGCGGCTATCTCGCAGAAATACGCGCTCTGGCCTGACGACCCGACCGGTTGCCATACGTTTTGCCGACAGTCTGCCGACGCTTCGCAGACCGACATTTCGACTTGAGATCATACGGTTAAACCTGAATCAGCACGGATCACCCATGCCCCTTTAACCTTCTCGCAATCCCCGCCTATACTCCTCCGATCCAACAGACGAGGACCCCATGACGCCCCATATCGGAGCCAAGCCCGGAGAGATCGCCGAAACCGTCCTGATGCCCGGCGATCCGCGCCGCGCGAAATGGGCGGCCGAGACCTTTCTGGCCGATCCGGTTCTGGTCAACGAGGTTCGCGGCATGTTCGCCTTCACCGGCACATGGAAAGGCAACCGGGTGACGATCCACGGCTCGGGCATGGGCATGCCGTCGCTCTCGATCTACGCCAATGAGCTGATCCGCGAATATGGCGCAAAGACGCTGATCCGCATCGGCTCTGCCGGGGCGATGCTTGACCATGTGAAGGTCCGCGACGTGGTGATCGCGATGACCTCATCCACCATGTCGACCCCTTCGCGCGGCTTCTTCAAGGAGATGCAATTCGCCCCATGCGCCGATTACGGGCTGCTGGAAAGGGCCGTGGCAGCGGCGCGGGCGAAGGGCACGCCGACCCATGTCGGCGGCATCTATTCCTCGGATGTCTTCTATGACGAACGGCCCGACCTGACCGACATGCTGGCCCGTCACGGCGTCCTCTGCGTCGAGATGGAGGCGGCCGAGCTTTACACCGTTGCCGCCCGGAATGGCGTGCGGGCACTGGCCGTCCTGACCATCTCGGACCACCTCATAACGCATGAGGCCCTGCCCGCCGAGGACCGCGAACGCAGTTTTGGCGACATGGTCGAGATTGCACTGGAAGCCGCGTTCGGCTGACCCTAACCGCCCGACGCCAGCCACTCCGCCACCCGCGCCGCCGGACTGCCGGCGCGGAGCGGACGGGCGGACCAGAGTGTAAGGTCGCGGTCGAGCCTGAGACGCGTCTCGAACGGCGCCACCAAGGCGCCGCTTGCCAGATGCGCCGCGACCAGTGCGCCATGCCCCATCAGCACGCCCGCGCCGTTAACCGCCTCTTCAACCGCGAGAGCGTAGAGTGAAAAGACCGGGCCGCGTGGGCTGAAAGCCTCAAGACCTGCGGCCTTGGCCCAAAGCCGCCAGTCATCCGCCCAGACACTGTCGACGAGACAGGGCAGGTCGACGAGGCCTTCGAGGCCTGTCAGACGCTCAGCCAGGACCGGGGCGCAAACCGGGAAGATCTCATCCGGGGCCAGCCCCTGCCGCTCCCCCGTTGGGCGATAGAAAAGATTGAAATCGAAAGGCGCGCGCTTCAGGTCGGGCGGCGTCTCCATCGCGGTGATCGAAATGGTGATCTCGGGGGCCGCGGCCCGGATCGCCGGAAGACGCGGCGAAAGCCAGAGCTGGGCGATGGCAGGCAATGTCGCGATATGGACGGTTCGCGGCGCAGCCTCCACCCGCAGGGTCTGAACGGCAAGGCCCAGCTCGTCGAACGCCCGCGTGAAAGCGGGCAGAACCCGCACGCCAAGGGCCGTCAACCGCACGCCCTGAGCATGGCGTTCAAAGAGCGGCGCACCAAGGGCGTCCTCCAGCGCCTTGACATGGGCGGTCACCGCCCCGGCGGTAACGCCAAGCTCCACCGCAGCGGCCGCAAATCCCCCCAACCGCGCGGCCGCCTCGAACGCACGCAGGGCGTTCAGTGGCAGACCTTTGGGACGGGGGGGCGCAACGGGCATATCAGCCTCAGATTTTCTACGGCTAAATTTTTGCAAATCTGATTTGCGGCGGCAACCCTCAACTGTTCTCCTGTCGACAACCGAAGGAGAAACGCCATGCCCCACCTTGCCCCCCGCCCCTGGGTGCCCGCCACCTGCGAGGCCCTGATCCAGAAACTGGCCGCTGATACCGCTGCGCCATCCGAAAAGGTGGCGGCCCGCATTGACCGGCTGATCGACCGCAATCTGGAGATCCATGACCGCGACTGCTTCAACCTCAACCCGGCCACCAATGTCATGAACCCCGCAGCCGAGGCGGCCCTGGCAGGCGGCCTCGGCACCCGGCCCTCGCTTGGCTATCCGGGGGACAAGTACGAGATGGGGCTGGAGGCGATCGAGGAGATCGAGGTCATCTGCGCCGAACTCGCCGCCGAGATATTCAAGGCACGCTACGCCGAGATTCGCGTCTTTTCCGGCGCGATGGCCAATCTCTATGGCTTCATGGCGCTGACCAAACCGGGCGACACGATCATCGCGCCGCCCGCTGCCATCGGCGGCCATGTCACCCATCACAGGGCGGGCTGCGCCGGGCTATACGGGCTTGAAATTCATGCCGCCCCCACGGATTACAGCGGTTACACCGTCGACCTCGATGCGCTCCGCGACATGGCGCTCAAAGTCAGGCCAAAGCTCATCACGATAGGCGGGTCGCTAAACCTCTTCCCGCATCCGGTGCGCGAGGTTCGCGCCATCGCCGATGAGGTGGGCGCGAAGGTCCTGTTCGACGCGGCCCATCAATGCGGCATCATCGCGGGTGGAGCCTGGGCCAATCCCCTTGCCGAAGGCGCGCATCTGATGACCTTCTCCACCTACAAGAGTCTTGGCGGCCCCGCAGGCGGTCTGGCCGTGACCAATGATGCGGAAATCGCAGAAGCCCTCGATCACATCGCCTTCCCCGGCATGACCGCGAATTTCGATGCAGGCAGGATCGCGGCGCTCGCGCTGACGCTGCTCGATTGGCGCGAACATGGGGCGGCCTATGCGGCCAGAATGATCTCGGTCGCACGGGCTCTGGCAACGGCGCTCGCGGCCGAAGGCCTGCCGGTTTTCGCGGCGGACCGCGGTCACACCGCCTCGCATCAATTCGCGGTCGAGGCGGCGGGGTTCGGCGGTGGTCAGGCGGCATCGAAGACCCTGCGCAAGGCCGGGTTCCTCGCGTGCGGCATTGGCCTGCCGATCGAAGAAGTGCAGGGCGACATGAACGGGTTGCGGATCGGCACGCCGGAACTTGTCCGGCGCGGTGTGACCGAGGATCATGTAGCCGAACTCGCACGGCTCATCGCCGCCGGTCTCAGGTCCAATGATCCGTCAGCCCTTGCCGCTGAGGTCTCATCCTACCGGCGTCAGTTCACAGGCCTGCACTACATCCGCAACTGAAACCAGCCGGACCTGTCAGAAGGTGAAGATACGCCGCCAGCTATCGTGGATCTCGGCGGCGTCGCTTTGCTCATGGGCAAAGATCGCGAATTCGCCATGCGCCCATGTGGCGGTGACCGACCCGTCTTCGCCCAGCGCACGGTCGAGGATGATCAGACGCGGCGTCTCGACCGAATGTCCGTTCTTGCCATAGGCGTCGCGGAACCGGTCCCATTGGCCCTCTGCGATCCCGCGCAGCCGGCTCAGCAGCGCGTCATCGTCAGACTGCCCGATCCAGACGCCGCCGACCCAGTAAAGGCAGGCGGAACAGACATGCTCGCAGGCCTCGATGAAATGCTGCATCGGCTGCGGCCTGTCGGCCAGGTCGATGCCCATGAGCTCCGTCATGTGATCCACGGGGATGCCGATATTGGTGTGAACACCGCCTTCCTCCGACTGCGCACTTTCGACCAGTACAGGGTGCGGATCATCGGTCAGCGCAACGATCGCGGCGGCGACGGCTTCGAATGTCTCCTCGTCGTCATGCGACAGCGCAGTGCCGACCAGCGGCTGTGCCATGGAAAGGTCCGGCGAGGCGGCGACGAGGTTCATCAGGCGGCGCCCCGCCACGACGAAAGACAGAAAGCTGTCGCCTGCCCGAAAGGTCAGGCGGCGTTTCAGGACGGTATTGTCGATCTCTTCAAGAACCGCCGTCAGGGGCGGCGGCAGAATGCCGTTCGAAATAACCCGACCGCCATTGCGAAAGACCGGCTTTTCGCCGGCCAGGATCGTCAATTTTTTTGCAACTGCTCGTTCGTCGATCACGGATGGAACCCTGTTGTGGAGTTTCGCCTGTATAGCCTGTCAGCCATCTTCACTGATCCTTTTGAGACAGGCCTGTGCCTCGGGAATGAACGCGGCGAGGTCGAGCCCGCCACGCCCAATGCAAAGAAGCGCGTCGTTGGGCTGGTCTTCGGCGCGCAGAAACAGACTGACCCCATCCTGGCTGCTGACGATTGCCGAGGCTGGTAGGTCGGTTCCCAGATGCGGTGTTTCATCCGCCCCGCCCAGCAGCAGTGCGGCATCCGCACTCAGCCGGTTCAAGCCGTGGCGCTCAAGCGGGGTGCTGCTGTTCGTGACCAGCACCATGCCGGTCGTCAGATCGGCATAGGCGAGCGTTTCGCATTCCGGAAAGCGGTTCTGAAGTGCGTCGAGTTCGTCAGATACCATACCAGCCACGCCCTGCCCCGATAGGGCATGAATTACCGCAGTTTACCCCATGGGGAAAGCCCGCACAGCTGTGCGCGTCGCCGAAGCGGGCGGATGAACGCCCTGCCACACACTTCAGTTCGAAACCGCGCCCTCCTCCGGTCGCCGGAACTCCGCGCGCAAATTGTCCAGATCGGACGGCCCTGCAGCAGTACCGGTCTGCCGCGATAGCGGCCGGTCCGCACCGGTAGGGCCGCCGTCCGATACGCTGGGGCGCGGGGTGCGGGCGAAACCGGACGGCCGGACGCGGCGCGGAACGATCCGGCCCGCATTCTCGGTTGCGACTGCGTGGCTTGCCTCCTCCTGAGCGGACGGCTCCTCGTCACTTGCCTCTTCCATCTCCGTAGGCAGGGTGTGCACCAGTGCCTTTGGCGCGACGGGCGCCTCGGATGCCGGGGGTTCGGCAAGTTCCAGCATCCGCGGACGGGCGCGACGAGGCTCCGCCTGCGCTGTTTCAATCGGGACAACGGTCGCTGCGGGCGCATCCCCGCCTTCCGAGAGGCGTTCGATCATGCCGACCAACGCGGCATAAAAGGCATGCGCGCCGGAGGTTTCCCACAACTTATCGCCTTCTTCCGCTGCCAGCGCCTGGGTCAGGGAAATCGGGTAGAGACCAGCGAAAAGCCCGGACGTTTCCTTCGCAACCCGCGCAAGAACGCGCTTCCGATCATTGTCGTTGATCAGTTTGTCAAACCGGGTGACAAGAAGCAGGCTGTTCTGGCGGATGTGATCGGGGATCATCTCCCACACGGCGGCCTCGGATTGACGCCAGGCCTGCGTCGCGTGGGTGCACCACAGCACGCCGTCCACCTCGCCCAGCATACGTTCCCAGATCTCCGACGACATGTTCGGATCGGAAATGCCCGGAAAATCGACAAGGTCACAATGGTCGAGAATGTCGGCTTCGAAGTTCAGCCTGATATACAGGGTTTCGTCGAGGGGCACCGCCTCCAGGTGATCGAGAGCCACCGAATGCTCCTCGCCGTCGGTATCGACGCGGAATGGCTCATCCGACCCGGCGGTCATCCAGACCGGCGGCAACCGCGTTGCGGTCACCTTCTCGGGCAGCGCACGTTGACCGAGCAGCAGGTTCGACAGCGTGCTCTTGCCGGCACTGAACTCACCCATGATTGCAATACGAGGCTTGCGGGCTTCGGTGGCTTCGCCTGTCATGCAGCTGCTCCTTCACGCGGGGTGGCTTCGCCGGGCTCCGGCTTAGATTCATCGCCACCGCTCAGCTCGTCGTAGATCATGTCGAGGATCTCGGCACGCTCGGTCTGGGACTTGATGCCAAAGAGGTGGTTGAGATCGCCAATGCTGAGATTTGCCTTCTCGGCGATATCCATGAGAATGGCGCGCTGTTCTGCGAGGAACCGCGCGAGGCAGTCCTTTGCCGTCTGACGAATCTCTGCGGCCTGCCGGTCCTTCAGGTCACTGATGATCGGCTTGGTTTCCGCGGCGATCAGATCGTGAAAGCCACTGGCATAGGCGCGGTAGCCCCGGCGGCGCTTCCACCAGCCATTCCACCACGATGTTTGCAGATCAAGCGCGATCGTCGCACCGAGAGAGACCGGCGCGGGTATCTCGGGCGGGCTCGGCGCGCGTACGCTGAAGCCGTCGACACCAACCGATACCGCCTGGCCGTAGGCCGCAGTGATTTCATGCGCGGCTGCGCCATAAATCGACTCGCAGGCCACGGCGAGGTTCTTGCGCAGAACCTGATAGCTGGTGCGCAAAAGCATGCGCAGCCCGTCCGGGCTGTATTGCCAAACCTCATGTTCGCCGTTCTGCTCAAGGTGTTGCAGCAAGGATTCCAGGGCGCGATCAAGGAACCGCGCATGCGACTGGTCGACCCGCCCTGCGAACGCGGCAAACACCTTGTCCAGTTCATGGTCCAGCCGTTGCATGGCCGTCGTCTCGATCTTTTCGAGCATGTCGGAAAGGGCCGGCGCCTCCATCATCGTGATCGAGGTGCCATCGACGCGCATCGAGGCAACCGTGCAGGCCGCGCGGAGGCCGGAGACATGGTTGCCGGCACGCTGCCGGATTCCGCTCAGAAGCCGGGCACCGGGTCCGTTGGCGATCCGTTCGCCCAGCGTGTCGAACAGATGCGGGACGCCGGACAATTGCCAGATGAGTTCGCGCGATGTGAGGTCTATATCGGTCTCGCCCAGGACCGCCTTGGCGCAGTTCCTCAGTGCATCCGCACTATCCTCAACGATACTGTCCAGACCGTCCGACAGGGCAGCATTCGCCCAATAGGCGCTGCCGAAGACGATCTTGGAGTCTTTCGGACCGTTCCACTTGGCCAGCGTCGAGACGATGCTGTCACGGATGTCCGAAAGCTGTGTGCCGGGATCGGACAACTCGTCGATACGGTTGACGAAAATGACGATGCCATCGGATTTCATGTTCGAAATCAGCCGGATAAGCCCCATATCGACCGAGCTGAGCGCCTGCGAAGCCGACAGGACCACGACACACAGCCGACTGTCGCGCAACGACTTGATCGTGATCTGCTCGCGCATCATGAACGTGTCGTTCACGCCCGGTGTATCACGGATGCAGAGGGGGGTCGGAAGCGCTGGCGCGTCCAGATAGAGGTCAGCGGATTTGGTGATATCGGCGAACCGGCCCTGCTGTTCGGTGGGAGAGATATCGTCGAAATCGTCGCCAAGGCAGACATAGCGCTGAATCAGTTCGTCATCGAGATGCCGGAAATCGTGGCGCTGGCCCAGAAGCAGTTCGAAGCGACGACCCAGACGGGTCCGCGTCTTTTCTCGCATCGCGGCGATCTGTTCGTGAATCTTCTGCAGTTCATCGTCCGCACCGGCCCGCATCGACAGCTCGCCGATCCGACCGCCATTCGAGACGAGATGATCCCACTCATTGGCATTGAAGAACTGGAAGGACGCAACCGGCGCTTCCTCTTCCTGCGGCACGTTGAGATGCAGAGAGGTCACGACCGAGGTCCAGGGGTTCACATCCGCCGGAAGCAGCCCCGGCCGCCCCACCATGGCGTTCACGAGCGAGGTCTTGCCAGACTTGATCTGACCGACCATCGTAATGGCCGGTTCGAATTCCTTCAGGTCCCGCAGCAGTCTGGCGACCTGCTTGTCCGATCCGGTCGGGCTGAGCGCTTCGATATCCATGAGGGTGTCGGTCAGTTCGCGGATCTCGGCCCGCAGATCGAAGAGCTTGTCCTGACCGATCTTCATGAATGCGAGGGCGGCGTCGTCGTCGCCGTCGCGTTGGATCCCTGCATCTTCACTCATCGTAGATCACTTCGTCCTCTGGCTCGGTCAATCGTCGCGCGGACTACCGCAGTCATCTGCAGAGACGTTCCACCCACGGTTCCAATTCAAGAACAATCAGGATTGAGGGGCGAAATTGGGGCAGCGGTTTGAATAAACTTTGACCTGTGGTTCGATACTTCCTTTCAAAACACCGGATAACCAACCCCTTGATTGCCAATTCGGGCGTGGTTCGTGCCGCTACTACGCAGCAAGCTCGGCCTCCATTTCGCGTCTGAGCTGAATTGCGATGCTGATCGCCTCCTTCACCGCATTGCCGTCATTTTCCAGTTGCATGAGCTGAAGCAGATCCGAGGCGTCGTAGGCCGCGTCGCGCAGGCGTTCGACGGCAGAATCCGTGGCGGCCTTTTCGGCCAGAAGATCCGACAGCCACTGAACCGTGTCGACCGTTTCTTCCAGCAATTGCCCGGCATCAAGCACTCCGGCGGTCTTGATACCGTCGGATGCCTGCCTCGCATGTCGGGAAAGCCGTCCAATCGCCTCCGAATAGGCCGAGCGCGTTGCAGGGCCGAGGCCGCCGGCAGGCGCGGTCTCCATCTCGGGTACAGGCGCATCCTCCTCTGCCGTGGGCTGCTGCTCGGCACCTTCGGCAAACTCGGGCATAGCTGCTGCTTCACCGTGATCTCCCGCCGCCGGTTCTTCGGCGGTCTCGCTCTTGACCTCCTCGGTCGGACCAGGTGACCCGCCACCGAATTGCTGCAACAGAATATCGGCCTGATCCCGTGCCGCCTGCTGGCCAAGATTGACCTCGCGCAGAATCGCGGCAATCAGGGCTCGGCCACCGCTGCGGGTCAATTGGTCCTTGTCGATGGAGCCATCGTTCCGCCGCGCCGCGATCGCGTCGAGCGTGGCAATTGGGAACACCCTGTTGAACTCCTCGCCACCCCGTTCCTGCACGGCAGCAAGCGTTTCGTCCAGCACGTCCATGGCGACCAGTTCATCCGCCTTCGTCACGACGAGAAAGCCATGGTCCTTCAAGTCGTCCGCGGCCGCGCTCCACAATGCCTGCTCGGGTGAGTTGAACTTCTGAGTACACCAAAGCGCAATATCGGTGCGGCTGGCAGCCCATTGCACGGCGCGCCGGACATCGTCGGCGGTATGCGCCACGACCTCCATTACGCTGATCTTGCCCAAAGCTGGCAGCGGCAACTCGGCTTCGACGAAGATCGGTGCCTTCGCGGCGATCTCGGCCGTGTCGAAATGCGGAAACTCGGCAATGCTGCCATCGGCCAGGGTGCACCGGCTTTTGGGTGCATCGCCCCAAGCGATCCGCACCGTCGGCAGCCGGTCGCCGACCTGCAGGACGGGACTGCCCAGAAGCAGGTTCACCAAGGTCGATTTGCCGGAGCCCGGAAAGCCAAAGACCGTTACGCGGACGGGTTTGGTCAATCGGGATATCAATGCCTCGGCACCCGGCCTCAAGTGGTCAGGGATCCTGCCTTCCGACAGGATCCCACCGAGTGCTCTTGCTGTATCAACACTTGCCGTGTCGGACAAATTCACTTCCCTCCGGCAACCAGTCTGATCGGTTCGGGACGTTCCCCTGCCTTGGCACCATCCTGGTCTGCGGGCCTCGCCGCACCTGCCGCATCACCATAGCCGCTCCCGTCGAGAGAAACCACGCGTGTCGCGCCGGCCGAAGTGTCGCCGACGAGATCCACCGGCTTGCGGCGGACCGCCTGCGTGACCGGTTTGTTGTGGTTGAGCTTGATGACCGCGAAGGACACATTGTCCTGATCGGGGTCGGCCAGTTCGTTAATCGCGGCCAGAAGATGCTCGGCGATCTCAGCGCTTTTGCGGCGACGGTACTTCTGAAGGATCTTCTCGATCCGGGCCTCTTCAAGATATTGCAGTCCGTCGCTCGTCACGATGACGATATCTCCCACTTCGAGTGTAAAGGGCGTTTTCGGACAATCCGACCGTGCCACCCGATCGCCAAGGATCACCGATGTCAGACAGTTCCGGTCGGGATGGTTTCTGCCCGTCTCCGGGTCGATCAGACCGGCCTTCACCATCGCGTCGATCTGCGGCGCCATAGAATGATCTTCGTTCAATTGGCGCAGCTTGCCGCCACGGAGATGATAAAGCGGCGAATCCCCGATCG
>JAUIDM010000484.1 GCA_030428915.1 Alphaproteobacteria bacterium
GGTCGGGCAGTTTGTGAAGATTGGGGCCGAAGCCATGACCGAACTCCTCACCGCCGCCCAGATGCGCGCCATCGAAGAGGCCGCGATTGCGAGCGGAGAGGTCACTGGCCTCGAACTGATGGAACGCGCCGGGCGCGGCGTGGTCGAGGCGATCTTCGAGGAATGGCCGGACCTCGCGAAGACGTCCCACCGGGCGGTGGTGCTCTGCGGGCCGGGCAACAATGGCGGCGACGGGTTTGTCGTGGCACGGCTACTGAAGGAGTGGGGCTGGGAGGTGGAGGTCTTCCTCTACGGCGACGCGGAAAAGCTGCCGCCGGATGCGCGGGTGAATTATGAGCGGTGGCTGGGATTGGGGGAGGCCAATCCACTTCCGAGCGTTCTTCAATCGCCAGAGAGATATAAAGTTGTGGTTGATGCGCTATTTGGGACAGGGCTCACGCGAGGACTAGATGGCACACCAGCGGAACTTGCCGAGTCTCTCTATGCCGATCCCATAGACTTACCCGGACAGCCACTTTTGAGGATGCAAGAAAGAACGGTCGCTGTGGACGTTCCTACCGGGTACTGCAGTGATTCCGGAATCTGGCTTGGCGATAATGGCCACTATTGCGCAGCTCTCACAGTGACGTTCCATAGACCAAAGGTCGGCCATTTTCTCTTTTTGTGTCCGAGTCACGCGGGGAAACTTGCGATCAAAGGTATTGGACTCGCTTCGGATCGGCATGTCACGGATGTTTCCCTGATCTCACGCGATGATCCTCTTTTCGATCCGCGAGATTTCGAGAAGTATTGGCTCGATCACAAATACACTCACGGCCACGCCCTGATCCTGTCAGGCGGTGCGGGCAAAGGCGGGGCCGCCCGCCTCGCCGCGCGGGGCGCGCTTCGGATCGGGGCGGGGCTGGTCACCGTGGGCTGCCCGCCCGAGGCGCTGGTGGAGAATGCAGCGCGGCTCGATGCGGTGATGCTGAAGCCCATTGCCGATGCCGATGCGTTCGAGCGCGTGCTGGAGGACAGCCGGATCAGCGCGCTCTGCCTCGGACCGGGGTTCGGGACCGGAGAGAGGGAAGTGGCGCTGGTGGCGGCGGTTTTGGGGAGTCGGGGTGAACCCCGACCTACAGGCGATACGGCGCCCGATGGCGTAGGTCGGGGTTCACCCCGACTCGTCCTCGACGCCGACGCGCTGACGATCCTCGCCCGCGAACCCGACCTCTTCGCGGCACTTCACGAAAACTGCGTCCTCACCCCCCATTCGGGTGAATTCGCCCGGCTCTTCCCCGACATTGCCGAGAAGCTCGCGGCCCCCGCCACTAAAGGCCCCGCCTATTCCAAGGTCGATGCGACGCGCGAGGCGGCGCAGCGGGCCGGCTGCGTCGTGCTTTACAAGGGGCCGGACACGGTGATTGCCGATCCAACGGGCCGGTGCAGCATCAACTCCGCCCATTATGACCGCGCGGCGCCATGGCTCGCGACCGCCGGGTCGGGCGACGTGCTCTCGGGCTTCATCACGGGGCTTCTGGCGCGCGGCTTCGCGCCGATGCATGCGACCGAGACAGCGGCCTGGCTGCACGTCGAATGCGCGCTGAAGTTCGGCCCCGGCCTGATTGCCGAGGATCTGCCGGAACAGCTGCCGGCGGTCTTCCGCGATCTGGGGCTGTGAGTTGCGGAAGGTGGGTTTCAAACCCACCTTGCCCAGATCTCACTCGGCGGCGATTTGAACCTCTGCCTCGACCGCGGCGCAGGCCAGTTCCAGCCCTTCGGCATAGACCACCTGTTCGGTATCGAAGCGCAGTTCGTAAAGCCGCATCGACAGCGCCTTCGTCGGCGCGATGAATTCGCCGTCGGCCAGACGCGAGATCGGCATCACCGCCTCGGGCACACCGAAAAGCGCCTCGGCCCGCCAGTCGCGGATCAGGACCGGCGTCGCCTCGGGCAGGACCAGATCCTGTTCGGGCCGGTCGTGGCCAAGCGCACCCGCCTTCACGCAGATGGCCGGGCCGGAATAGCGGTGCACCCGCACCTCGCGCAGCACGCGCATCCCCTCGCGCGTGATGACCCGGTCGCCGGGCGACAGGAAATCGACGGGCAAGGCCCCGTCGAGCGTCAGCACAACCGTGCCGGAGGCAATGCCGTGAGTGGTCGTTACCGGTTTATCGGCCCGTTCAGCCGCCAAATGTTCGCGTGCCATATGCGTCATCTGGGTCCCCATTGTTATTATTCTGTGTTTTGCATCCTGATCGCGGAATATGTCAAAAATACGCACCGCCAGCGCCCATTCCGCGGCGTTTTTTTCCGCTCGCATCGGGTGGTGAACCTTGCTAGAAGGGCGCGGATTTCGAGGGCGGTTCCCTATGGACCCGCCTTCTTCGGGCATCGCGGGTGTGGCGAAATTGGCAGACGCACCAGATTTAGGTTCTGGCGCCGCAAGGCGTGGGGGTTCAAGTCCCTCCACCCGCACCATGGATAAAAGGACGAAGGAATGCAGGTCACCGAGA
>JAUIDM010000485.1 GCA_030428915.1 Alphaproteobacteria bacterium
GAGGTCGAAAAATCCGGGAGATCGAGCCACTCTGCGCCTCCTTGTCTCGCAAACCTGAGTGAATCAGATCAGGGCCGGAGGCGCGAGGTTTTTAGAAGTGTCCAAGCGATGCCTAGAGCGGTTCCCGATCAATCTGCATCGTATCCTGCGGCGATGAAGTAGTTTGCGCACTCCGTTGGAGTGAAGATGTCGACAAGTCGGCCGATGGCGGCCCATAGGCCATCGACGGTTCTCTCTGCGGCCTTTCTCAGGAGCGCCTTGAGTTTCGAGAACGCCATCTCGATGGGATTGAAGTCGGGGCTGTACGGCGGCAGGAACCGCAGCTCCGCCCCTGCCGCTTCGATCAACGCCTTTGTGGCCGCCCGCTTGTGGCTGGAGAGGTTGTCCATGATGACTATGTCGCCGGGGCGCAGGGTCGGCGCCAGCACGTGGCGGACGTAAGCCTCGAACCAGTCGCCGTTGATCGGGCCATCCAGCACCATCGGCGCGACCATGCCGTCAAGGCGCAGTCCGGCGACAAGCGTCGTAGTCTTGCGATGGCCATGAGGGTGGCCCATGCGCAACCGCTCGCCCCTGCGGCAGCGGCCGTGGGTGCGCGCCATGTTCGTCGCGCACCAGGTCTCGTCGATGAAGACAAGCCTCTCCGGATCGAAGTCCGGCTGAGCCTCGAACCAGTCGCGGCGCTTCTTCAGGACGTCCGGGCGGTCCTGTTCGACCGCGTGGCCGGTCTTTTTTTCCGCGTGATCCCGTGGCGATGGAAGAACCGCGACAGCGCCGACCTCGACGTGGCGACGCCCAGCCCGGCCAGCCGGCTGCGCAGTTCCTCCAGCGTCTGGTCGCTTTCCTCCTCGAACGCCGCCATGACCTCCGCATGCCGCGCCTCGATGCGCCGCGAGCGCATGTCGCCGCCCTGCGGCTTCGGTGCGAAGCTTCCCGTGGCGCGCCGCGCGGCATCCCAGCGGATCACCGACGACACTGACACGCCGAAACGCTTCGCCGCCGCTCGCCGACTCATCCCCTCGTCCACTGCAGACAGCGCACGCGCACGTAGATCCACAGATAGTGGCTTGCCCATCCGATCCCCCGAAATCTGCCTCTGCGAGACTGAATCAGAACACGGCAGCCGTGGGAATCCCCCTCAACGATTCAAAACGAACGGGAACCGCTCTAGCAGGTTGCTGAAAAACTCCCTCGCGATTTGTGTCTGTTCGTGATTCCCTTCGGTGCAGGCATGGAGGGATCGTTATGCGTGGGCGGGATGATCGGGACGAAGGGTTTTTCAGCTATGTGCGGCTCGAGGAGCGTGTTCCGGCTGATCATCCTCTGCGCGCGATCCGGGCTTTGACAGACGAGACGCTGGCGTCGTTGAACGGGCGCTTCGAGGCGCTGTATTCGCGGGTCGGACGGCCGTCGATCCCGCCGGAGCATGTTCTCAGGGCGACGCTGCTGCAGGCATTCTTCTCGGTGCGCTCGGAGCGGATGCTGATGGAGCAAATCGACTACAACCTGTTGTTCCGCTGGTTCGTCGGCCTGCCGATCGACGATGAGGTCTGGCATCCGACGGTGTTCACGAAGAACCGTGACCGTCTCCTTGAGGCCGACGTGGCGCAGGATTTCCTGTCGGCGTTGATCGCGCTGCCGAAGGTGAAGCGCCTGATGTCGCGCGAACACTTCACTGTGGACGGCACGCTGATCGATGCCTGGGCGTCGATGAAGAGCTTCCGGGCGAAGGACGGCTCTGACGAGCCGCCGTCGCAGGGACGCAATGGCGAGCGCGACTTCCGGGGCGAGAAGCGCTCGAACGCGACCCATGCCTCGACCACCGACCCGGATGCCCGGCTCTATCGCAAGGGCGATGGCCAGTCGAGCCGGCTTTGCTTCATGGGGCATGTTCTGATGGAGAACCGCAACGGGCTGGTCGTCGATGCCGCGCTCACCCACGCCAGCGGGACCGCCGAGCGCGAGGCCGCTCTGGCGATGCTCGATCGGCAGGAGCGCGGACACCGCATCACGTTGGGAGCCGACAAGGCCTATGACGTGACGGGCTTCATCGGCGATCTGCGAAAGCGCAAGGTCACGCCGCACATCGCCGTCAACGGCGCGGTCTCCAAGCTCGGCAAGCCGCGGAAGACCGCCATCGACAGTCGCACGACCCGTCACCCCGGCTACAAGATCAGCCAGCGCATCCGCAAGCGCGTCGAAGAGATCTTTGGCTGGACCAAGACCCAGGCTGGATACAGGCAGGTCAAGGTACGCGGCAGACCGAAGGCCGAGGCCGTCTTCACCTTCGCCGCAACTGCCTACAACCTTCTCAGAATACCAAAACTCCTGGCTGCGGCCGCAACATGAGCTGAAACCGCAGCAACGACGCATCAGATACGCTCAACGGCGAGCAACAGACCGGCGAAACTCAGAACGACTGACTCTCCGAAACGCCAGCAATCGAAAAAACAGCGGATTCTTCAGCAACCTGCTAGTTCTATAAT
>JAUIDM010000086.1 GCA_030428915.1 Alphaproteobacteria bacterium
CCCGCCTGATCTGTTCGCATAGGATCTGTTCATCTTCAGCAATAAGGATGCGCATGCGGTTCCGGATACCAGACATTCGACCTTTAAGTCATGTATTATCTACTTTTTCCCGCCGCTATTGCCGCCACCGTTGCCTCCGCCATTGCCGCCGCCGTTGCCACCGGAATTGCCGCCGCCGTTGCCACCGGAATTGCCGCCACCGTTGCCGCCGGAATTGCCGCCACCGCTGCCACCGGAATTACCGCCACCGTTGCCACCTTTGTTGCCGCCGGCGTTGCCCTTGCCCTGTCCAGAGCCGCCTTTTCCGCCCTTGGAAGCCGCACTTGACCGTGCTGCCTGACGTACCGCGTGGGCATTGGCTGAGTTTCCGCTGATCATGCGTCCGGTCGTGGCATCCACGACGACGCTTGCCAACTGACCGTTCGGCCGCATGACAAGTACATGGTAATAAATCCCGTCGGCCTCGAAAGCACGAACATCCACGGTTTCGCCAGCAACCCTGCGCTTGATCGCATTGAGAATCTTCTGCAGACCAAGGCTCTGACCTGCATCGACGCTCTGGCGCAGTTCATCCTGACTGAGTTCGCGCGGTTCCGCTGCCGCCGCCCCGACAGGCGCGAGCGCAAACAGAACCAGTCCAACACATAGGAGCTTCCCGTACATGATCATCAATCTATCAAAATTCAGATGAACCCGATGTGAACGGCACGTTGTCTGTCGGTTCAAGCGACCTGTGCTTGCATAACACCAATGAAAGCCGATTCTCGGGCATCCGATCCGATGAAGCGTGTCTGATGAAACTCAATTGCCAGGAACACCACATGACCAGGTCCTCTTCCATCCTCAAGGCCGCAAGCTTTGTGATCGTAACACTCGGCGCTGCTGGATTCGTCGCAACCACTTCGGTTCCGGAGGCCGCTTTCGCAAAGAATGGCAACGGCGGTGGAAATGGCGGTGGCAACGGAGGTGGAAATGGTGGTGGTAATGGTGGTGGCAACGGCGGTAACAGCGACCATGGCGGTGGCCATAAGGGTGGAAGCGGCAAGGCTCAGGGTGCGAACAAGTCCAGCAAAGCCGGCAAATCCAACGGTGCGCCCAAGACCGTAAAGGCAAGCAAGAAAGTGGCCGCGCCTGTCGACGCCACTTACGAGACGCCGCTTCACCCAAGCCAGAAGGGCAAGTGGAACGCGGCAAACGCGAACCAGGCTGCTCTGGATGCCCATATCCGCAACCAGAACTTCAATGGCACGATCGGCGCACTGTCACAGTACCAATTGGCGGCCAAGGCGGCGGCCGGAACGGAACTGACCGAGACCGAGGCAGCGGCACTCGACTCGCTTCTGGGCGGAAACGGCGCGGTTGACGTGTCCGACCAGGACCTGGCCGATTTCCTTAATCAGGATGTCGTAGAAGGCGATCCGGTCTATTCTGTGGAAGATGGTGTGGTCAGCTGCTCTGAGAACTGCGATGCGGCCGATCTGGAGGCCGCTCAGGCGCTGGCCGACGCTGAGGCCGAGCGTGTCACAGGCGAAGCGAAACAGGCGGCGCTTGACGACCTGCTTTCGGCATCTGAAGCGCGAATTGTCAACGAGTCGAACAAGCCGCTGTCCCCGGAGGGTACGGACCAACTGCTCGATGAACTGGCGTCTGCCCTCAACGTGACACGTGCGGATCCGGACATCGAAGAGCCGGCAGAAGAACCTGCTGAAGACATCGCCGAAGAACCGGTTCTGGAGATCGAATAAGCCTTCGGACGCCCTGAAAAATTGAACCAATCAGGGCGTTCCGGCGACACACCAAGAAACGAGGCAGGTACAGGACCGACTGATGAGAAGGGATCATTGATAATGCCGGTCTACTACATTGTCGAAAGGTCTGCCCTGGTGGTTGCGATGGCGTTGTCTGTGCTGTTTCTGGCCGCGAACGAGGGCGAAGCAGCGCTGGCCGCACTTGCAATATGGCCTTTGACGCGCGCACTCATCTCCGTTCTTGATGTGTTCTATGTGTTTTTCACCGAACGACCCCTCGTCCGGTCGTCCGGCTATAACCCGGCGCTTTCGGAGGCCGCGGTATCGGATACGTCCGACTGATCGTGTATAGGCGTGTCGCTACCCGGCGAAGACCGCCACAACAGCAGATGGCGGATCACACGTCAGTTAGAGAGTAGAGCCCTGTCCTGATTTCCCTGCTTGGCTTGGGGTGGTGGTGGGCAATTTGATCAGTCGGACGTTTTTTCCCTCCCGCCGCTGACGGCATGCATCCCTTCAGCCGCCAGCCCTGGCGGGATCGCGTTCCCCCGGTTCGGCGGCGAAGCGGAAAGGCGCGATGTAGCGGGAATTGCGCTGCGGGTGGTCATTTCATGCCCCTCAATCGTAACGCCGATGCGAGGTTAGCCGGGCCGCCGGTTCACAGCCCGAACCCTTGATAGGGCAGGAACCGCACCGGATCGCCCGGTCGGATCTCCATGGCATTGTCGGGAAGTTCCACAAGGCCGGTGGCCCAGCTTAGTCCACTAATTCGCCCCGATCCTTCCGATGCGAAGGTCTCCGCCTGCCCATCCGCGCCAACGCGCGCCCGAAGGTATTCACGCCGCCCCGCCTTCTTGGATTTCGTGAACCCGGCAGGCAGCGTCATGGCCGTCGGGTCGACCCAGCCCGAACCGGACATCAGGCTCAGCGCCGGGCGGGCAAATATTGCCGCGCATACGAAGGCCGCCACAGGATTGCCGGGCAGGCCAAAAACCGGCACGCCCGACCAGAGGGCAAGCGCGAGGGGTCGGCCCGGTTTCATCGCGATTCGCCAGCTTGAAAGATTTCCGCGTGCTCGCAGAAGAGCCGAGACATGGTCCTCATCGCCGGCCGAGGCTCCTCCCGAGGTGAGGATTACGTCCGTCTTGTTCGCACCGCGATTCAGCGCAGCGGCGATCAGGGCAGGGTCATCGCGTACATGGCCAAGATCAACTGGCACGGCATTCCATCTTTCCGCCATGGCCAGAAGCATGGGACGGTTGGCGTCATAGATCTGGTGCGGCTCGGCCGGTTCTGCCGGGTTGCCAACAATCTCGTCACCGGTCGACAGCACGCCAACGCGCAACGGCCGGAAAACCTCGACCTCGGCGATGCCAAGGGCCGACAGCAAAGCGACGTCCGGCGCTCGGAGGCGATGGCCAGCCTTGAGCGCCAACGCACCCTCGGCCACATCCTCGCCCGCCTTGCGCGTGTTCGCGCGCGGTTTCACCGGGCCATCGAACGCGACCGCACTGCCATCCGTCGCACAATCTTCCTCCAGAACCACCGTATCGACGCCCTTGGGAAGGATCGCGCCGGTGAGAATGCGGATGGCGTGACCGGTCGGAACGAAGCCCGCAAAGGGTTGTCCTGCGGCCGCCCGGCCTGCGACCAGCTTCAATCGTTGCACCCCCGCGCCCGTCGCCGCATGGGCGAAACCGTAGCCGTCGACGGCGGAATTGGGGCGGGGCGGGTTGGACCGCCGCGCGTGACAATCGGATGCCAGTACCCGTCCTGAGGCGGAACCGACCGGCAACGTTTCGGTCTGTGTTATCGGGACCAGCGCCGCCTTTAGCCGGGCGAGCGCCGTGTCAACAGGCACCCAGTCCACGCCCTGCGGCATGGCGAAGCAATCGTCACGAAGGCGAGGGGGAATGAGGTCATTCACAGCCCCACCTCCCTCAGGATGAAATCGGCGATGGCCGCGGTGTCATTAAGATCGAAGACTGGCACGGGCAGCCCCTCGGGTGTGGCATCGGAGGCGACGGCCCGTACGGTTGGATTTTCGAACGCGAGCAGGGGACGGCCGGTCTCCGCCCGATGCGCTTCGATCTTGGGATGACTCTCACGCTTGTAGCCTTCAACGAGCACCAGATGGACGGGAGAAAGTTTCGCCAGCAGTTCAGTCAAAGGTGGTTCCTGTACACCGCGCAACTCGTGCATCAATGCCCAGCGCACGGGCGAGGCGACCAGGACCTCGCGCGCACCGGCCTCGCGGTGGCGGTAACTGTCGCGGCCTTCGTGGTCGATCTCGGTCGCGTGATGGGCGTGTTTGACGGTCGAGACGCTGAAGCCGCGACCGGTGATCTCCTCCACAAGCCGTTCCATCAGCGTGGTCTTGCCGCAGTTCTTCCAGCCGGTGACACCGTAGACCCTCATCCGATCAGCCTTTCCGCCGCCGCGATATCCTCGGGCGTGTTGATGTTGAAAAAGGGATCAAACGGGTCTGAGGGAAACTCGGCGACGCCCGCGCCGTGGTGTTCGGTCCAGAGGACGATCTTGCGCAAGCCACCTTCCAGTGCAGAGCGCAGGTCTTCGCGCAAGGCCACAGGCCAGAGGCCAAAGGTCGGGTGCTGCCAGAGCTTGCCGTCCTCGTCGCGGCTGGCCGCCAGCGCGAGGCCGGATGGACCGGCTGCAGCCTGCAGTCGCGCGACCAGATCGCCGGGGAAAAAGGGCGTGTCGGCGGCGACCGTGACGATCGAGGCGGCACCCAGACCTGCCGCCCAGTCTAGCCCGGCAAGAACGCCCGCCAGCGGGCCGGGATGGTCGGGCAGGCTGTCTGGCAGGACGGGAAGGCCGAACGTGGCGAACCGAGCCGGATCGCCATTGGCGTTGATTGCAAGGGGGGCGCATTGTGGGCCAAGCCGCGCGATGACCCGGTCGAGCAGGCGCAGCCCGGCGACAACCTTCAGCCCCTTGTCGCCGCCGCCCATGCGGGTTGCCTTGCCACCGGCGAGGATGACGCCGGGCACCTCAGTCATCCCCGGCCCCCTTCCGCCGGTGCTTGCGGTCTTCTTGCTCGCCGGTTAGCGCCGCGTCACGGATCAGCCGGTCTTCGCCCGCAAGGCAGACAAACCTTTGCCCTCGCATCCTTCCGATCAGCGTCAGCCCGACCTGACGGGCGATCTCCACCCCCCAGGCGGTGAAGCCCGAGCGCGAGGCGAGGACGGGGATGCCCATCTGCGCGGTCTTGATCACCATTTCCGAGGTCAGTCGACCGGTTGTGTAGAGGATCTTGTCGTCGGCTTCGACGCCATGCCGGAACATGAAGCCGGCAATCTTGTCGACTGCATTGTGGCGGCCAACATCCTCCATATAGACAAGCGGACGATCTTCCTGGCAGAGCACCGTGCCATGGATAGCGCCTGCCTCCAGGTATAACGACGGCGTCGTGTTGATGGCTTTGGCCAGCGTGTAAAGCCAACTCGCACGCACTTCGGCGGCGGGCAGCTTGAGCCCCTCCAGCCCCTCCATCATGTCGCCAAAAACCGTGCCCACGGCGCAGCCGCTGGTCCGGGTCTTCTTTTTCACCTTTTCCTCGTAGGACGTGGCGCGTTTGGTGCGCACCACGACCGTCTCGATCTCTTCGTCATAGTCGACGCCCGTGACCACATCATCGGCCCTGAGCATCCCCTGATTGCGCAGGAAGCCGAGCGCCAGATAATCGGGATAGTCGCCGATGGTCATCGCGGTGACGATCTCCTGACTGTTCAGAAAGATCGTCAGGGGGCGCTCCTCGACCACGGCAATCTCGGTCACGGCGCCGGTCTGGTCGGTCCCGGTGACGCGGCGCGTCAGTCGTGGATCAGAGGAGTTGGGCAGAATTGGCAGGTCAGGGATCATCGGGCCGCTTTCCGTTTCGCGCGGCATCTTGTATTCCGGCGGAAAGGGTTTCAAGGGGATCGGTACCATGCTGGGCTATGTCATCGCGGAAGGACGTGGTGCAGCGGACCGCGTGCTGGCCGATGTGGCGCGGCATCTGCACGATGACGGTTGGCCGCTTGCGGGTGCCGTTCAGGTCAATTCGGAACGCGGTGAGATGCATCCGTGCGACATGGATCTGCATGTCCTGGCCGCCGACCGGATCGTGCGGATATCTCAGAATCTCGGGTCGCTCGCCAAAGGGTGCCGTCTGGACCCGTCCGGACTGGAACAGGCCGTCGGAATGGTCGAAGCCGCGTTGGACGCAACACCCATTCCGCGCCTGCTGATCGTCAATAAATTCGGCAAGCAAGAGATTGACGGGCGTGGGTTCCGGCCCGTTATCGGCCGTGCCATGGCTGCGGGGGTTCCGGTGCTGACGGCAGTAAACGCTGCCAACAAACCTGGTTTCGACGGCTTTGCGCTCGATCTTGCCGAAGCGGTCCCGCTCGATTTCGAGGCAATTCTCGGCTGGTGCCGGCGGGTCGCCGGCTGAAAACCGAATTCGGACATTTTGTCCCTACCGAAAGGTCAACTTGACCGTTTTCATGCCCATTTTGTCCCTCTAAGCAGTCCAAGGGATTCTAAACGGCAGGGACGATCAGGCATGAACGATATCGTCGAGGGGCTTTGGCAAGCCGCACGGCTGGTCGTGACGCTCGATGCGGACCTGGCCGAGATTACTCTGCGATCCCTGCAGGTTACGGTAACGGCGACGGTGATTGCCTCGGTGATTGGCTTGCCCATGGGCGCCTGGATCGCTGTCAACCGGTTTCGCCTGCGCCGCTTCGCCATTGCCCTTCTAAACGCACTGATGGGATTGCCACCTGTTGTGGTAGGGCTGATTGTGTATGTGCTTCTGTCGCGCTCAGGCCCCCTCGGGGTCATGGGGCTGCTCTTCACACCCACCGCGATGATCATTGCGCAGGTCATCATCATCACCCCGATCATTGCCTCGATCTCGCATCAGGCGGTCCGTGAGCTCTGGGCGGACTACCATGACCTTCTGATCTCGCTCCATGCCACGCGCCGTCAACGCATTGCGACGCTTCTTTGGGACGGACGAAGGGCGTTGATGACAGCCTCACTGGCGGGCTTTGGTCGCGCTATCGGTGAGGTTGGCGCGATCATGATCGTGGGTGGAAATATCGACCATGCCACGCGGGTCCTGACGACGGCGATCGCGCTCGAGACGGGCAAGGGCGATTTCGGGCTGGCGCTCGCGCTGGGCTTTGTCCTCATCGCGCTCGCCATTGCAGTGAACCTCGCGCTGCATATGTTGTCGGGCACGGAAAGGGGCAGCCGATGGTAAGCCCGATCCTGCCGCTTGTCCTGGAAGATGTGGAACTGCGCCGCCAGGGCAAGCGGATTCTCGGCCCGGTCTCGCTGAGGCTTGAGGGCGAAGGGATCACCGTGGTCATGGGGCCGAACGGGGCGGGCAAGACCTCGCTTCTAAAGGCGATGCACGGATTGGAGCGCGTCAATCGTGGCCGCGTCTCCTGGCAAGGCGAGGAAAGTCAGATCCGTGCCCGCCAAGCCTTCGTCTTTCAGACCCCTGTACTGATGCGGCGGAGCGTCATCGACTGCATCGCTTATCCCTTGATCCTTGACGGAATGGCCCGCAAGGACGCCAGGACAAAGGCCAGGGCGGCAGCGGAAGAGGTCGGGCTTGACGTTACGCTTTCCGCGCCCGCCAGCGTGCTTTCGGGCGGCGAGCGGCAGAAGATGGCTCTCGCCCGCGCACTTATCCGCGCGCCGGAGGTTCTGTTCCTTGATGAACCCTGCGCCAATCTCGACCTGAATTCCACGGGTGAGATCGAGGCGATTTTGATGGCCGCCCGCAAACGGGGCACGCGCATCATCATGTCGACGCACAATATCGGTCAGGCCCGCCGTCTGGCCGATGATGTTCTATTCCTTTTCGATGGCCGGGTGATCGAGTCCGGCGCGAATGCGGCGTTTTTTCGAGGGCCGAAAACGCCGGAAGCAATGGCCCATATCAACGGAGACCTTTTACCATGATGTTCAAGACCGCCTTTGCCGCCCTGTCGGCGCTCTGGCTCGCGACCGCTGCCGGAGCCGAAGAACTGAAGATGGCCGTGACGACCTCCTTCGCAAATTCCGGCCTCGCCGAGGTGCTTTTGCCCGAGATCCAAAAGGATACCGGAATCGAGGTGCAGCTTCTGGTCGTCGGCACCGGCCAAGCGCTGAAACTTGGCGAGGCGGGCGATGTGGATGCGGTTCTGGTGCATGCCAAGGCCGCCGAGGAAGCTTTCGTC
Organism: Alphaproteobacteria bacterium; assembly: GCA_030428915.1. Classification (GTDB taxonomy): domain Bacteria; phylum Pseudomonadota; class Alphaproteobacteria; order Rhodobacterales; family Rhodobacteraceae; genus Albidovulum. Next base: position 7,988 of record JAUIDM010000086.1, read on the forward strand.
GCGGCTGGCAATGCCACGCATCGGCGCGAGATCATGTACAACGACTTCATCGTCGTCGGCCCGTCGGGTGACTCAGCGGGGACGCAGGGCGCAGGCAGCGCCAGCGAGGCCTTCGCGAAGATCGCCGAGGCACAGGCACCCTTCGTCAGCCGCGGCGATGACAGCGGCACCCACAAAGCCGAACTGGCAATCTGGGCCTCGGCCGGGATCGAGCCCGCAGGCGACTGGTACAAGGCCGTCGGCCAGGGCATGGGCGCGGCTTTGAACACCGCCGCCGGGATGGATGCCTATATCTTCGCCGATCGGGCGAGCTGGCTAAATTTCGACAACAAGGCGGGGCTTGCGCTGCTGTTCGAAGGCGACCCTGCGCTGTTCAATCAGTACGCCTATCTGCCGGTCAATCCGGAAAAGCAGCCGCATGTGAAGGCTGACGCTGCAAAGACGCTGGAGGACTGGCTGGTCAGCGACAAGGCCAAGGACCTGATCAACGGGTACCAGATCGCTGGCCAGCAATTGTTCCATTTCAACGCGGAAGCGATGTGAAGAACGGCGCAAGGTGCACTTGATCGGCACCATGCGCGCTTTCACCCCGGGATGATCTCGAACTTTTTAACATCCACCATGCCACGGTCGGTGATCTTCAATGCGGGGATCACCGGCAGGGCTAGAAAAGCGAGTTGCAGGAAGGGTTCTTCCAGCGTGACGCCCAGACCTTTCGCCGCCGAGCGTAAAGCGACCAGACGGTCCCGCACCAACTCGAACGGCCCAAGGCTCATCAGTCCCGCAACCGGCAGCGCGAGTTCGGCCAGAATCTTGCCATCCCGCGCCACGACGAATCCACCCTCGATTTCGGAAAGACGGTTCGCCGCCAGTGCCATATCGGCATAGTCGGCGCCGACCACTGCGATGTTGTGGTGGTCATGGCAGACGGTCGATGCGATGGCGCCTGTGTTCAGCCCGAAGCCCTTCACGAAGCCCGTTGCAATGTTGCCATTTCGCCCGTGACGCTCGACCACCGCGATGCGGATCAGGTCGCGGGCCGGATCGGGCCGCTTGTCGCCGTCCTCGACCGCAATCTTCTCACGCAGATGGTCCGTGATGATCTTGCCTTCGATGATCCCGATCACGTCGGTTTCAGGCCGATTGGCGCGGGCGCGGAAATCTTCCGGCTTCACGAGCGGCGCCTTGACGGAATCGCGCCCGACCGGTGGGATGGTCGTCCGCGCGTCGAAGGCGGCGTCGTTCACAAGCCGCCCGGCGCACAGAACAAGCTGCGCGTGGCAGCCCTCAAGGCTGTCCACCGCGACGATATCTGCGCGCTTGCCCGGCGCAATCTGGCCGCGATCCTTCAGCCCGAAGGCCTCCGCTGCCGAGAGCGAGGCCGCGCGATAGACGGCGAGGGGGGACGCACCCTTTTCGATCAGCCGCCGGATCATGTAGTCAAGGTGGCCATGCTCTGCGATGTCCAGCGGATTGCGGTCATCGGTGCAAAGACAGAGATAGGCCGACGTCGCCTCGGTCAGGATCGGTGCCAGCGCATCAAGATCCTTCGATACGGAACCCTCTCGGATCAGTACGCGCATGCCCTTCCGCAACTTCTCAAGCGCCTCTTCGGCCGTCGTTGCCTCATGCTCGGTGCGGATGCCCGCCGCGATATAAGCGTTCAGGTCGCGACCTGAAAGCTGCGGGCAATGGCCGTCGATATGGCCGCCCTCGAACAGCTTCAGCTTGGCCATGCTGCCCGGATCGCGGTGGATCACGCCGGGATAGTTCATGAATTCGGCGAGACCGATGCCCGATGGGTGATCCATCACCATGGCGAGGTCTTCGGCGTCGATCCGGGCGCCTGCCGTTTCCATGTGGGTCGAGGGGACGCAGGAGGAAAGCTGAACGCGGATATCCATCAAAGTTAGCCGGCTGGCCTGTTGAAAGTAGCGGATGCCCTCCAACCCGATCACATTGGCGATTTCGTGAGGATCGCAAATTGCCGTCGTCACCCCGCGCGGGGCAACACAGCGGTCGAATTCGAAAGGTGTGACGAGCGAGCTTTCGATATGCAGATGGGTGTCGATGAACCCCGGCACCAGCATGAGGCCGGTGACGTCAATCGTCTCGCCACCTTCATAGTGCGTCCCGATTCCGACGATCGTATCGCCGTAGATCGCGACATCGCCTTCGATCAGCGCGCCAGTCACAACATCGAGCACCCGTCCGCCCCTGAGCACGAGATCGGACGGTTCATCCCCGCGCCCCGCCGCGATCCGCCGTTCCAGTTCAGTCATCCATCCGCTCCGCCTGTTCCCAAGCCTGCTCAACATTCAGTCGTCAAGACTCACCGCAAGCCCTACTTTAACCCGGTCCATTACGATGGAGGTCTTGAACCTGCTGACCTCGGGCGTGCCGAAGAAGTTTTCCTGCGTGAAACGCTGATACTCCTCGATATCCTGCACCACGAGGATCAGCATGAAATCGGCTTCGCCCGTCGTATAGTAGCATTGCTGCACCAGCGGTTCGGCCCGCATCCGGCGTTTGAAACTGTCGAGAACACCGGAATTCTCCCGCTCCATGGAAACCTCGACGATGATCGTCATGTTGCGCCCGATCTTGCGGGGATTGACCAGTGCAATCTCGGCCTCGATCACTCCGGTGTCGCGCAACCGCTTCAGCCGCTTCTGAACGGCGGCGGGCGACAGGCCGAGGTGAGTGCTTAAAACATCGGCGGTTTGCCGACTGTTCCGCTGGACCAGCTCCAGAAGCCGAAGGTCGAAATTGTCGAGCGATTGGGGCATTGCCGTAGACTGCCATCCGTGATGATTGTGCTATGCAACGATGGCAGAGAGATGATCGAAAATCACCCGCCTTTGAAGTTTTTTCGACTGAATTCAGATGAACTTTCCTGTTTATAGAGATATTTGCGGGTCGGGAATGGTGTACACCGGGGCAACCATGGCCTACGGGTGCAATTGACGGGTGAGGTCGCAATGAGGCTGCCTTTCGTAACCGATGACGGGATGGGCAAGCGTGCGGCACTCGGGCTGGTCGTGCTTCCGGCCGACGAGACACTTGAAACCGAGATGCGTGGGTTTCTGCCCGAAAACGACGTGGCCCTTTATCACAGCCGCATCGAAATGCCGCCGGAGGTCACGACCGAGACGCTGGCGGGCATGGCCGCCGCCCTTCCCGCGGCCGTCGCCATGTTGCCGGAAAGCCGGTTAGACGTGATCGGCTATGGCTGCACCTCGGGTGCGACGGTGATCGGGTCAGAGGGCGTGCGTGACCGTGTGCAGCAAGTGCATCCCGAAGCAGAGGTGACCGATCCGATCAGCGCCACACTGGCTGCCTGCCGTGCATTGAGCGTGCGGCGGTTGGGTTTCGTGACGCCCTATGTGGAAAGCGTGTCAGCTGCGATGCGGGCGCTGCTGGTTCAGAATGGGCTGGAGATTGCCGCCTTTGCGTCGTTCGAGGAGGGCGATGACCGCGTCGTGGCGCGGATATCGCCCGCAAGCATCCTTGCCGCAATCGAAGAAGTGGCCAGGCAGGCGGAGTGCGATGCGGTCTTCGTCTCCTGCACCAATCTGCGCGTGGCCGGGATCGCGGCCGAGGCGGAGCGCCGCATCAGCCGTCCGGTCATCTCATCGAACCTCGCGCTGGGCTGGCATATGCGGGCCCTGGCCGGTCTGCCCATGGGCGTGGTGCCCGGCATATCGCTCTTCTCGCGAGAGCAGTGACCTCTCAGCCGCGCACAGCCTCGATCATCCGGTGCACGTTTTCGGGATCGGCATCTGGCGTGATGCCGTGGCCGAGATTGAAGATATGCGGTCCCTTTGAGAACGCCTTCACGATGCGCTTGGTCTCGCTGACCAGTTCATCGCCGCCAGAGACCAGCAACGACGGGTCGAGGTTGCCCTGAACGCAACCGTCCTTCTGCACATGGGCCGCCGCCCAGTCCGCCTGCACGGAATTGTCGAGCGCGACACAGTCGGCGCCGGTCGCCCTGGCGAAGCCTTCGTAGCGGTCGCGCGCCTCCCGGGGGAAGGCGATCACCGGCAGGCCGGGATGGCGGGCCTTGAGTTCGGCGATGATGCGCTTTGCGGGCGTTAGTGCGAAGTCGTCAAAATCCTGCCCCTTGAGCGATCCGGCCCAGCTGTCGAAGAGCTTCACGACCTCAGCCCCGGCCTCGATCTGGGCCGAGAGATAGTCGATTGTCGCCCCGGTCAAGAGCTCGATGAGTGCCGTGAAGGTCGCCCGGTCGGCTGCTTTCAGCGCATGAGCCGGCCCCTGATCGGGGGTACCCCGCCCGGCGATCATGTAGGTGGCCACGGTCCAGGGCGCACCCGCAAAACCGATCAGCGTGACCTCCGACGGCAGTTCGCGTCTGAGGATGCGAACGGTCTCGTAAACGGGCCCAAGGGTTGTGTGGATGGCGTATCGATCCTTCAGGCGCGCAAGATCGCCCGGATTCCCGATCGTAGACAATCGCGGTCCCTCGCCGGTTTCGAACCAGAGATCGCAACCAAGTGCCTGCGGCACCAACAAAATATCCGCAAACAGGATCGCCGCATCGAAACCATAGCGGCGGATCGGCTGCAACGTGACTTCGGCGGCAAGATCCGGGGTGTAGCAGAGCGACAGGAAATCCCCTGCCTCGGCCCTTGTTGCCTTGTATTCAGGCAGATAGCGGCCTGCCTGCCGCATCATCCAGATCGGCGGGGTGGGCAGGGTTTCACCGGCAAGTGCGCGCAGGATTTTCTTGGTCATGATGCCTCCGTTGCCCCTTTGACCCCGCCCTGCGACGGGATGTCAAGGCGATCCGGCGGGGACGCCCATTGCGTGGGCAATCTGTCGCGGCTATGCCGGGGGCATGATCAAACCGAGTGCACAAAACCCTTTGAAGATCGGCACCCGCGGCTCCCCGCTGGCGCTGGCACAAGCCTTTGAAACCCGGTCGCGGCTGATGGC
>JAUIDM010000087.1 GCA_030428915.1 Alphaproteobacteria bacterium
AGAAGCTGCGCTTCGCCATCCGCGAAGGCGGCCGCACCGTCGGCGCAGGCGTCGTCTCCAAAATCATCAAGTAAGACGGAATACAGCCGATCTGATTTGGGCGGCCCAAATGGGCCGCCCTTTTTTCATGTCGGCAGCAATTGCCCGGTCGTTGGGCTTGGCGCCGGGTTCTGCGATTTTTGGTTCAAGTGATGCCGCCCGGCATGCGAAAATCGCGGGTTGGAACAGTCCGGCCGGATCGTGGCAGCCCTGAAAGGTGTCGATGGCCACGAAAGGCTAATCGGCCTCTGCAGGTCGACCCCTTCGCCCCGCCACCGCGCCGGGCTGTCCGGTACAGAAGTCCCGTGATTTCCAGGTCAGGCGATTGCCTTCCGCCGCGCTTCGCTATGTTGCGTTTCCCTGGCGGTACGGAGCACCATGGCTTCATGCGCCTTCAGACAGCGGCGCGCGGTGGCAGGAACGTCCTCGGACCCGGCGCTTCGGAGGTTTGGGAAAAGGGCCAGAAGCTCCTGCCTTGCGGCTTCGTCGAGCGCAGAAAGGCCTTGCATACCAGGGTGGAAGCTTTCGGTCTTGGCGCCTTCTGCAAAGATGATTTCATGGCGATCAAAGAGGATATGGAAATACTCCACCTCACCGCCCGGCACGGCGCGCACCTCGGTGCCGTCGACAAGATGCGTTGCGGCTGCCAGAACCTCGCGTTCGCCGAAATGCAATTCGCATTCCCACCCCGACAGCAGCATGCGGTGCTGCTGGGAAACCTTCAGTGCCCGCCTGTTGCCAAAGGTTCCGGCCGGAAACAGCACCGGCGCGAGCGTGCCGGTCGCAGCCACGCGTTTTGAACCGATCCAGCGGATCGGCTGCATGCCGCTGTCCGCGGTCAGAACCATCTGGCCGACGCGAAGGTCTTCGACCGCAACCTCGCCGTCGCCGGTCGCGATCCGGGTGCCCCGCGTGAAGCAGGGTATGCCCATCGCGTTCAGTTCGCCGTGGCTGTCGACACTGTCCGGCGAAACGCCGACCAGCGTCACGCTTTCTCCATTGGGGAAGGTCAGCACCGCATGACCGGTTCCGTCGCCGATCGTATCGCTGACCGTGACGTCCCAGACCTTGACCGGATTGCCGCCGGCATCGGTCAGGTCGGAGACGTCAAACTGGTCGTAGCCGGTATAGGTTCCGTTGCCATTGTCGGTCGGGGCCACGAAATCGTGGATCAGGTCATTGCCGTCGCCATCGTTGAGATCGACGGTGTCGGCGGCATCGTCGCCGTCACCAAGATAGAACGTGTCGTTTCCGCTTCCACCGGTCAGGGTGTCCGCGCCGTCGCCACCCAGGAGAACATCATCACCTGCACCGCCGTCGAGAACGTCGGCGGAACTGTCTGTAACGGGAACCTGATAATCTGCGTCCAGGCGGTTAGCGGAAATAAAGGTATTGTCTATAGAAACCGAGTCGAGCGAGACAGACTCGATCGGCAGGCTCGTAAGAAGAGTATTGTCGGCATTGTTCGCCAGTTCCGGCGCCATGAAAACTTCGCCGGTCGTTGTCTGGAATACGACGGCCGTGAAGGTTCCGGTCGAACCATCAGTGAACGTGACCGTGGCGTTGTAGACCGTACCGGAGTCAATAAAATAAGTCGCGCCGTCAATTGTGATCGCTTCAGGCGTGGCGCCGCCATCATTGTCGTCAATGTTGGCGTCACCATCGAGGTCATTTGTGACCATCGTGGCGAAGCTGTTGTAGAGTTCGTTGCCGGGGCCGCCGTAGGTTCCGAAGAGGTCCGAGGCATTCTCGGTCACACCACCGTCGGTTTCGTTGACATCTACATCCGCAAATGTGCCAAGGCTGATAACGGTGAAGGTGTTGCCAACCGTTGTGGCGCCTCCGATGCCGGTGCTTCCGGCAGCCCCCGCCCCGCCATCGATCGTATCATTGCCATCCCCGCCCGACAGGCTGTCCGCGCCAAGACCGCCGGTAACGGAATCGTCGCCATCCCCGGCAATGACGGTGTCATCGCCGTCGCCCGCCAGGATAACGTCATCGTTGGTGCCTGTGGCGTTGTCATTGGCATCGACCCGATCACCGTCCGGATCGCCGGAATAGGAGGCATCGATCAGGTCAGCGCCATCGGTCCCTTCGACAATGTAGTCGGGCGCAGCAGCATCGCGGTAGTCGAGGTCGTTGACCATCGGCGTCGCGCCGGATCCGTCGGCGGCAGTGTCGTTGTCGCTGTCGGCAAGGGTGAAGTTGCCCGATCCGTCGACATCGGCGTCGTTTACATCCCAGCCGACGACGTCATCCACAACGTCCTTGATCCCGTCGCCGTCCGCATCGCCCGACGCGTCGATTGTCGCCTGATCCACGCCATGCCCGGCCTCATCCGTATCCGAGATGCCGTCATTGTCGCTGTCGGTATCGAGATAGTCCGCGATCCCGTCACCGTCGGTGTCGACCGGGCTGAGCCCGCCGGCCGCCTCATACGCGTCGTCAAGGCCGTCACCGTCGCTGTCGATGCCGGTCGGTGCGATATAGCCGTCGGTCGTCTGCGCCTCGACATTGTCGGTGATGCCGTCATTGTCGCTGTCCAGATCGAGGTGATCGGCAATTCCGTCGCCATCGGTGTCGGTCGTCGTGACGGTATCCGCGACCGTAAAGGTTTCGGTCACGGTGGAGCCGAAATTCGGGTTCGGCCCGGAATTCACGACCACCACCCCATCTATGGCGATTGTATAGCTCGCGGCGTTGCTTCCGCCGAGCCCGTCGCCATAGTTGTCGTAAACGACGAACTGGAAATCGCCCGGAGTCAGTCCGGTGATGTCGACATTGGTGACCTCGACCGCATTGCTGGTCGTGGTGTCGCTGGCAATAAGGTTGCCGTCGGCGTCGTAAAGCTCCCACCTTGTGTTGTCGATCGAGGCATATTCATCGCCGTCGAAGGTGACCGTGATCGTGGTCGGGGAGGAAACGGAAAAACCCTCGTCAGTGTCGAGGATGCCGTCATTGTCATCGTCGAGATCGGTCGAATCCAGAACCCCGTCGCCATCGGTGTCGAGCGTGTCGGGGATCGTGAAGGACAGATCGCCGATGCCCGATCCGCCGGAAATCGGCGCATCCGGCCCGTTGTCAAAGACGATCTGCAACTGGGAGATCTGGCCCGGCAGGGTCACGGTCACGTTGTTGGCGATCGCACCTTCGGCTTCAACCGTCACCGAGCCGTCCGGGTTCACGTAGACGAGTTCATCCTGCAAGCCAGACAGCCCGGCGATGACATCGGCTGGATCCAGCAGATCGCCATTCTCGTCATAGGCGTAGATTTTCCACAAGTCGTCATTGGACGTGCCGCTGGAATTCACATGCTGGATGTCGAAGGTCAGGTCTTCGACCGGCTGAGAGAAATCGTATGTCGCCGTGATCGGGGACGTGACCCCGAAGGCACCGAAATCCGAAACATTGTAGCCGCCCTGCGATGCATCCCAGGTACCGGTGAAGGTGCCGCTGACAGTCGTGCTGTTGCCGCCTTCAGAAATGATCGTGCTGCCGTTTTGGGCCGTTCCGCCGGAACCGGTCAGCCAGATGGCGTTGTCAAGCACTGCCATTTCGATACTCCCTACTCGTTACACATCGGTCGGCGGTATGCTCCGCCGTAAACAGCTAACCTTTGATGCGATAAGGACCAAAAAAGGCGCGCATTTGGCACGTCTGTGACGGTAGGTGCTGATTTTATTGAAAAATTCACCTAATGAGTGTGCAAGCGGCCACGGGTTCGCACGATCCGTGTTCCGCGGGTGGTTTATCCCTGAACCGGCAACGCAGAGGGATCGTGGAGGCTGCTGTTCAGAGGAATCAGCGCGGGAAAAGCGCGTGGCTGGCTGTGGCGCCGAATTCGTACCAGGCCGCTTTCGCCCGGGTCAGCCGTTCGTGGTGGCCGCGAAGGATGGGCAGTGGCAATTCGCTGTCGTCACCCTCCAGCAGCGCCCGGGCGGCGGACATGCCGAAGATCGTTCCGGGGCAGATGCCGCGCCCGGAATACCCGAAGACGGAAAGCGCGTCGGGGCCCGGTGCGACGATCTTGGGCACATGATCCGACGTCATGGCGATACGGCCGCTCCAGTGATGCTCGAACGGAAGGTGGGCAAGATCCGGATAGACCGCGCGCAGCTTGCGCCTTGCCCATCCGGCATGGATCGGTTCGCCGTGGCCGTCGGCGTTTCCGATACCGCCGAGGATCAGCCGTCCGGCACGGTCGGTACGGAACGAAGACATGATCAACGCGGTATCCCAGCAGCCCTCGCCATTCGGCAGCACCTGTGCGCGCAGGTCATCGGGCATAGGTGCGGTCGCGAACTGGCTGTAGTGGACGGGGATGAAGGTTTGCGCGAAGGGCGGACCGAATTGGGTCGTATAGGCGTTGGTGGCGATCAGCAGCGCCTTGCTTCGCACCGTATGGCCGCCCGACTGCACGTGCCAGACGGCGCCTTCACGGGCAATTGCCGCGACCGGGCTGGTCTGAAAAAGCTGCGCTCCGGCCGCTTTCGCGGCCCGCGCCAGCCCTCGGCAATAGGCGAGGGGTTGAATTGTCCCAGCCCCGGGATCGAGAAGCGCGCCTGCAAAACGCGTTGACCCGGTGCGGCGCGCGGCCTCTGCCGCGTCGAGCAGTTCGTAATTCCGCCCGGCCAGTGAACCTTGCGCGAGCCGCGCTTTCAGGTTCTTCAGCCCGGCGCCGGAATGCGCCAGATGCATTGTGCCCCGACGCAGCGGTTCGCAGTCGATCCCCTCGCGCTCGATCAGGCCGAACACGATGTCGGGGCCGTTCGAGAGCGCCTTGATCAGGCGCTTTCCGTCGCTTTCGCCGAGGATGGCCAGCACGTCTTTTGGCGGCAGCCACAGGCCCGCATTCACCAGCCCGACATTGCGCCCCGACCCGCCATGGCCGATCGTTTCCGCCTCTAGCAGCGCCACCGTGGCCCCGCGCCTTGCCGCCTCCAGCGCTGCCGAACAACCGGTGAAGCCGCCGCCAATAACCGCCAGATCGACAGTGATATCGCCAGAGAGCGCCGGCGCGTCGAGGGCCTCGACCGACGTGCTGCGCCAGAGGTTGGAAGGGGCGGGGGACGGCATGGATGTTCCGATCAAGGGTTGTTCGTCTGCTCCATCCCTGTCCGAAGACAGGACGCCGCGCAAGAGGCGTCAGCTTCGTGGGGCGGCCGCGCGGTTCAGACGGTCGTTGATGGCGCGGCCCAGCCCCTTTTCGGGGATCGGTGAGATGGCGATCGGGCCTGTGGCGCGAACATCGGCCTCGCGCAGATAGTGAAAGAGGTTCGCTGCCGCCTCGACCATGTCGCCCGTATCGGAGAGGTTCAGATCGGCCCCGGCTGCCTCCGGTCCGAAACCGAGCCAGAATTCACCGGGCTCCGGTCGTTTCACGTTCAGCCGGACTGGCGAGGCGGGCGCGTAGTGCGACAGAAGTTGACCGGGCGCCGAGGGCTTCACGCTGTCGCCGCCTGTGGCCAGCGGGCGGCCAAGACAGGCCTCCAGCGCCTCGGCCGGGATGCCGCCGGGGCGCAGGATCGCAGGCACGCCTACCAGACCGAGGATGGTCGACTCGAGCCCAACTGCGCAAGGTCCGCCGTCGACCACGGCCGCGATGCGGCCATTCAACCCGGCCAGAACGTGGTCGGCCCGTGTCGGGCTGACCTTACCCGACGGGTTGGCCGATGGGGCTGCGACCGGCCCGCCAAAGGCCCGCAGCAGGCGTTGCGCGACGGGATGCTCCGGCACCCGTATCGCGACCGAGGGCAGGTCGGCGGTGACAAGCGGCGAGAGCCGCGCAGAGGGGCGGAGTGGCACAACCAGCGTCAGCGGTCCGGGCCAGAAGGCCGAGGCGACGCGCTCGGCCAAGTCGTCGAATATACCCACGCGGCGCGCGGCCTCAAGATCGGGCAGATGCACGATCAGCGGATTGAAGCGTGGACGCCCCTTGGCCTCGAAGATCCGCGCGACCGCGAGGTCGGACCGCGCATCGCCGCCCAAACCGTAGACCGTCTCTGTCGGGAAGGCGACAAGTTCGCCTTTCGCCAGAAGCTGGGCCGCGCGGGCAAGGTCGGCATCGGTCGGGGCCAGGGTTTCGGTCACGTTGCCTCCGGTCTTCCTGCGTGACGCAGCGTTCGGGTTGCGGTATCTGACGCAGCGGCAAAGATGCCACTGACGGAGTTCACATACGCGCCGGGTTGGCCCTTGCCAAGGCGCAGACCTTTGGAGGCCCGAATGCCTTATCGCGCGCCGGTTGGCGACATCCGCTTCATCCTGACCCATGTCGTTCCGCTGGCGCCCGTTGCCGGGACAGACCAGTTTGCAGAGGCGACTTCCGATCTGGCCGAGGCGATCCTGACCGAGGCAGGCAAGCTATGTGATACGGTGCTGGCCCCGGTTCAGCGTGCGGGCGACCTGACACCTGCGCGGCTGGAAAACGGCGTCGTGCGCACCTCGCCCGGCTTCGCGGAGGCGTTCAATGCGATTCGCGAAGGTGGCTGGGTCTCGGTCTGTGCCCCGGCCGAACATGGCGGCATGGGCCTGCCGCAATGCCTGAACATGGCGATCCACGACATGATGTCGGGGGCCTGCCTGTCATTGCAGCTTTCGCCGCTCATGACACAGGGCCAGATAGAAGCTCTGGATCACCATGCATCGGACGACCTGAAGTCGCTCTACCTGCCGAAGCTGATTTCGGGCGAATGGGCGGGCACGATGAACCTGACCGAGGCGCAGGCAGGTAGCGATGTCGGTGCGCTCAGGACCAAGGCCGAGCCCAACGGCAACGGCACCTATGCGATCACCGGGCAGAAGATCTTCATCTCATGGGGCGACAGTGACCTGACCGAAAATATCTGTCATCTGGTGCTGGCCCGCTTGCCGGGGGCGGCTGAGGGGACGAAGGGGATCAGCCTGTTTCTGGTGCCGAAGTTCATCCCCGATGCCGACGGCAATCCGGGTCAGGCGAATGCCGTCAAGGTCGTCAGCCTCGAACACAAGATGGGCCTGCATGGCTCGCCCACCTGTGTGATGGCCTATGAAGGCGCGACAGGCTGGCTCGTGGGCGAAGAAGGGCGCGGCATGGCCGCGATGTTCACGATGATGAACAATGCGCGTCTTGGTGTCGCGATGCAGGGGATCGGCGTGGCCGAAGCCGCCTGTCAGGCCGCAACCGAATATGCCGCCGAGCGTCAGCAATTTGGCCCGATCATCCACCATGCCGATGTGCGCCGGATGCTGGCCGGCATGCGCGCCGATGTCTTTGCCGCGCGCTCGATTGCGCTCGCCTGCGCACAGGCGATCGATATAGGCGCCGCGACGGGCGAGGCCGACTGGTTGGCGCGCGCCGCCTTCCTCACGCCCATTGCCAAGGCCTTCGGGACCGAGACGGGGATGCGGGTCAGCGAAACGGCGATGCAGGTCCATGGCGGCATGGGCTTCATCGAGGAAACCGGCGTCGCGCAGTTCTACCGCGATGTGCGGGTGACGGCGATCTACGAGGGCACGAACGGCATCCAGGCAATGGACCTTGTGGGTCGCAAGCTGTCTGACGGTGGTGAGGCGGCCTATCGGCTACTTGAAGAGATCGAGACAGGGGCCGAGGCGGCGCGGGCGGCGTTGCCTGACCTCGCCGAAGAGGTCTGGGCAGCCGCCGAGACCCTGCGTGAGGCGACCGAATGGATGGTGGCGCAAGCGCCGAAGGACCGGCAGGCGGGCGGGGCCGCCTATCTGCGCGCCTTTGCGCGGGTGCTGGGCGGGCACTTCCACCTGCGCGCCGCGATGGCCGAAGGGGGGCGCCGGGCGCTTGCCGCGTTTTACATCCGCCGCACCCTGCCGCAGCATGCCGCCGATCTGGCCGAGGCACGGGATGGCGCGGAGACGGTCTTTGCGCTTACGACCGAGGCGTTGGGTCTTTGATGGACGCACCGGCCGCAACCGGGGAGGGGATTCGCTATCCTTTTGCCACGCCGCCCGAACCCGGTGCGGCGGTGGAGGTGGCCGAGGGGGTGCTGTGGCTGCGCCTGCCGCTGCCAATGGCGTTGGATCACGTCAATATCTATGCGTTGGATGATGGCGGTGGCTGGACTGTGGTCGATACCGGGCTAAACACGCGCCGTACCCGCGCGGCGATGGAGGCAGCCCTTGCCGGACCGCTCGCAGGCAGGCCGGTCGTCCGTGTACTGGTGACCCACTACCATCCCGACCATATCGGCCTCGCGGGCTGGTTTCAGGCACGGGGCGCCGAACTTTTGACCACCCGCACCTCGTGGCTTTTCGCGCGTATGTTGACGCTGGACGAACAGGAGCGTCCGGCAGAGGAAACGCTGGCTTTCTGGCAAGCGGCGGGCATGGATGCGGCGCTTTTCGCCAAACGCGCAGGCGAGCGCCCGTTCAACTTCGCCGATACGGTCGCGCCCCTGCCTTTGGGCTATACCCGCATTCAGGAGGGCCAGCGCCTGCATCTGGGCGGTCGTGACTGGATCGTCCGTATTGGCCACGGCCACGCGCCCGAACACGCGACCTTGTGGGAGGAGGGGGGCGACCTCATCCTCGGCGGCGATCAACTCTTGCCTTCGATCTCGGCCAATCTCGGGGTCTATGCGACCGAACCGATGGCCGATCCGGTCGCCGAGTGGATGGCAAGCTGCGGGGCGTTCCGGCCCCATGCGCGGTCCGGGCAACTGGTTCTACCCGGACACAAGCTGCCCTTCACCGGTCTGCCGCTTCGGCTGCAGCAGATGATCGAGAACCATGAGGGTGCCCTCGCACGGCTGGAGGCGCATCTGGTGGTTCCCAAAACGGCGGCCGAGTGCTTCGCGCCGCTCTTCAAAAGACCGATAGGCGAAGGCGAGTATGGCCTTGCCCTGGTTGAAGCCGTCGCACATTTGAACCATCTTTTGATAGCGGGCCGGGTGGTGCGCGAAAAACGCGAAGATGGAGCCTGGCTGTGGCGGACAAAGACGTAACCGACATGATCCAGACCTCGGCCGAGGTGCACGAGGCTAGCGCGCTGCCCTGCGCGAGGGTCATCCATACGGCCCCGAATGCGCCCCGCACGGCGGAGATGGAGCCCTTGCCCGAAGGCGTCGCGGCCGAGCCGATCGAGGCGAAGAGCCCGGCGCAATGGGCTTATGAAAGATTAATTCTTTATATCAAGAATTTCGAAGGCCAGCTTGATAACGAACATGAAGTGGCGATGGGCTTCACCGGCGGCGATGCAGGTGTCCTTAGGATCGAGGGGATCGGCTATTTCGACCCCGATATCGTAACATTTTATGGCAAGGACGAGGCCGGGGGGCGCAACCAGCTTATCCAGCATGTCAGCCAGTTGTCTGTGATGTTGCGCGCCATGCCCAAGTCGCCCGAGGTCGAGGAGCCGCGCAGGATCGGGTTCCGGCTGGCCGCCGATCTCGAAAAGGGCAAGAAGGGCTGACCGCTCAGCTATTCAGCAGCGCGTGGAGGCGGTAGAGCGCGCCCGGCGCCTTGGCGATATCGACCGTCGAGGGCCAGATCTCGCGCAATTCCCGTATGGCATCGTCGCGGTTGTTGGCGACGCGGTGGCGCGGGATCGGAACGTAAGGCCCGCAATATACGCTCGGGCGGGGCGTCTGGACTTCAGGAAGCATGACCCGTCTCCTGTGACACTCATCTTAACCTTTGATAAGCCAAGAAACCGGCGGCCTGAGGGCAACACCGTGCCGAACTTGGTGTCTTTTCTGGACGCCGCAGTTCCTGCACCGAACATCGTGGGTGTCTGACGTAGGTAGGCAGGGCGCTACGCCGCCGATCCACCCACGGTCAGCCCGCCGATCAGGAGCGTCGGCTGGCCCACCCCCACGGGAACCCATTGCCCGGCCTTGCCGCAGTTCCCGATGCCGGGGTCGAGTGTCATGTCGTTGCCGATGGCGCGGATCTGTTGCATCGCGGTGGCCCCGTCGCCGATCAGCGTCGCGCCCTTGACCGGGTCGCCCACCACGCCGTTCTTCACCCGGTAGGCCTCGGTGCAGGAGAAGACGAACTTGCCGTTGGTGATATCGACCTGACCGCCGCCGAATCCCACGGCATAGATGCCATCCTTCACATCGGCCACGATGTCGCCGGGCTTTGCATCGCCGCCCAGCATGTAGGTATTTGTCATGCGCGGCATCGGGATATGGGCGAAACTTTCGCGCCGCCCGTTGCCGGTGGGTTTCACGCCCATAAGCCGTGCGTTCTGCCGGTCCTGCATGTAGCCGACGAGAATACCGTCCTCTATCAGCACGTTCTTTCCGCTCGGCGTGCCCTCGTCATCCACAGTGAGGGACCCGCGCCGGTTGGGGATGGTGCCGTCGTCAAGGACCGTCACCCCTTTCGCCGCCACCTTCTGCCCCATCAGTCCTGCAAAGGCCGAGGTTTTCTTGCGGTTGAAATCGCCCTCCAGCCCGTGGCCCACCGCCTCGTGCAGCAGGATCCCCGGCCAGCCCGCACCGAGCGCGACATCCATCACGCCCGCAGGGGCGGGTACGGCGCGCAGATTGACAAGTGCGATGCGCAGGGATTCCCGCACCTCCTTCTGCCAATGCTCCGGTGTCATCAGCGCGGCGAGCCCGGCGCGCCCGCCACCGCCCGACGATCCTGTCTCGCGCCGCCCGTTCTCCTCGACGATCACGGAAACATTGAGCCGGGTCAGAGGACGGATGTCGGAAACCAGTCCGCCTTCAGGGCGCAGAATGAAGACCTCTTGCAACGACGCCGCGATGGTGGCGGAGACCTGCACCACGCGCGGATCGAGCGCACGGGCGAAGGCGTCGATTTCGCGTAATGTCTCAACTTTCACACCGAATGCGGCATCGGCGAGCGGGTCGGCATCTGTGTAAAGTTTCAGATTTGTCCCTGCGGGGGCCGCTGCCATCACCCCGCCACCTTCGCCGACCGCAAGCCGCGCGGTTTCGGCTGCGCGTTTCAGCGCAGATTCGGAGATTTCCGTGGAATGGGCGTAGCCCGCCACCTCGCCGTTGACCGCGCGGAGACCGAAGCCCTCGGATGCATCGTAGCTGGCATTCCTGAGCCGTCCGTCATCGAAGACCAACGCCTCGGACCGACGACGTTCAAGAAAGAGTTCTCCATCATCCGCCCCCGCAGTTGCTTCGCGCAGAATCGACAGCGCGCGGTCGGGGTCGAGATGGGTCTCAAACGGGGAAAAGCGGGTTTCTGTCATTCGGGAACCGGTGCCGTCCTTGATTTCGGTCAAAAGCGGCGCTTTGCCGCGATGGTTTCGCTTGTCGCATTGCCTCTAATATGATTTTAGAAACGCCGGATACAACCGGTTGCGCGCCGCGCGCGCGGCCGGAGCTGAAAGCGGCGGGACGGCCGCGGCAGGAACGGGAACACGATATGCGCTTTGCGAGACTTCTTTCCGGCCTCGGGGCCGCCTTCACCTCCACCATGGTGGCCGGGGCCGTGTTGGCCCAGGACGGAATCACCGGGCTTGAGATCGTCGGTGCGCCCCATGCGGATGGCACCGGGTTCCAGCCGGCGGCGACCGAACTGGCCCGTGACCAGCAATGGCTTGACCATATGCTTCTGTGGCTCTGCATCATTGTGGCCGGTTTCGTGGTGGCGCTGCTTGCCATCGTCATCCTGCGCTTCAACAGCCGCTCCAATCCGACGCCCGCGAAATTCAGCCACAACACGCCGTTGGAAATCACCTGGACGCTGATCCCGATCCTGATCCTCGTGGTGCTCGGCTCGTTCTCGCTGCCGACACTCTTCAAGCAGCAGGAGATCCCGGAAGGCGATGTGGTGATCAAGGCGATCGGCAACCAGTGGTACTGGTCCTATGAATACCCCGATGAGGGCATCGCGTTCGACAGCTTCATGCTGGGCCGCGACGGGCTGGAGGCCGCAGGCTACAGCCAGGACGAGTATCTGCTTGCGACCGATACATCTGTTGTCGTGCCGGTGGACAAGACCGTCGTCGTTCAGGTCACCGCCGCCGACGTGATCCATTCCTGGACCATTCCGGCTTTCGCCGTGAAGCAGGACGCCGTGCCGGGCCGGATCGCCGAGCTGTGGTTCAAGGCCGAGCGCGAAGGCATCTATTTTGGCCAGTGTTCGGAACTGTGCGGCAAGGATCATGCCTACATGCCGATCACCGTCAAGGTCGTCAGCCAGCAGGTCTATGACGACTGGCTTGCACGCACCAAGACCGCCGATGCCGGCACCGCGGCATCCGTCCAGGTCGCGGCGGCAGAGTGATGCGGGCCCGGGCGCGGCCTGTCCGCGCCCGTACCAAGCGGGGGAGTGAATGAGCGATTTCAGCGCCATTGATCACGGACAGGAAGCAGGGTTCGGCGATTACGTCCAGCTCCTGAAGCCTCGTGTCATGTCGCTGGTCGTTTTTACGGCGATGGTCGGGCTGATCGTGGCCCCCGGGGGTGTTCATCCCTTCGTCGCCTTCACCGCAATCCTCTTCATCGCTTTGGGCGGTGGCGCCTCGGGTGCCCTGAACATGTGGTACGACGCCGATATCGACCGCGTGATGCGGCGGACCGCCTCGCGCCCGATCCCGTCGGGAAAGGTCACCGAAGGCGAGGCGCTGGGCCTTGGTCTCGCGCTGTCAGGCCTCTCCTGCCTGATGCTGGGCCTGGCCGCGAACTGGTTCGCGGGCGCGTTCCTGGCCTTCACCATCTTCTTCTACGTCGTCATCTACACGATTTGGCTGAAGCGCCTGACACCGCAGAACATCGTGATCGGCGGGGCTGCAGGGGCTTTCCCGCCGATGATCGGCTGGGCTGTGGTCACGGGCGGCGTCTCGGTCGAATCGCTTCTGATGTTCGCGCTGATCTTCATGTGGACGCCGCCGCATTTCTGGGCGCTTTGCCTGTTCATGAAGGAC
>JAUIDM010000088.1 GCA_030428915.1 Alphaproteobacteria bacterium
GACAGCATGTCGTTATAGGCGGTGACGATCCCGATATTCGCCACCCTCCCGTGCGCCAGATCGGCCTTGTCATCGCCCATCGCGGCATAGGCATGGGCCTGATTGCTGCAGCTCAGATGCGCTCGTGCCGGCCCTTCCTCCGCCGCGCGGGTGATCCGTTCAAGATATGTCCCTCGGGTTTCGGCCGATCGCTTCACGATCCGGTCCGTGATTTCGGCAAGGCGGGCGTTTATCGGCATCGGCTGCTCCTGTCGGGTTCGGGCGTCAAGTCTATCCGGATGGGCGCGCAATAGCATGATCTGTTAGCGCTAACAAGTTAATTGCCGGAAATTGCGGCCAAGACGGGCGCCAAGCGCGGGACGCGGCAACAAGGACATGTTCCGCGGTGTCGGGCACACCCGTCGCAGGCTCGTGACCCGACGCAAACCGGCGCCTGCCCACTGACGACCGCACCTGCAGCCTTTTCGCCAGGAGGCAATGCCGCTAGAGGAGGGGAACCCAAACCACAAGGGACCCTTTGATGACCGCTGCCCTTCCCGTTGTCCGTCTACGCCCGAAAGCCGAAGCCCGCGCGATCCGTCACGGCTTTCCCTGGGTCTATGCCGATGAGCTGGTGACGGATCGGCGCACGCAATCGCTCATCCCGGGCGCCATTGCGGTGCTGGAGGATGCCGAACGGCGGCCGCTCGGTGTGGTGACCGTCAATCCGAAATCCAAGATCATCGCCCGGATGCTCGACCGCGATCCCGATGCGGTGATTGGACGCGACTGGATCGCCGGGCGCATAGCGCGGGCGATGGCGCTGCGCGAACGGCTCTATGACGCGCCGTTCTACCGGCTTGTCCATGCCGAGGCAGATGGGCTGCCCGGCATCATCATCGACCGCTTCGGTGATGCCGCCGTGATCCAGCCCAATGCCGCCTGGGCAGACGCAATGATCGGCGATCTGGCCGGTGCGCTGGCCGAGGTCACGGGCGTCACCACAATCATCAAGAACGGCACCGGACGGGCGCGCGGACTTGAGGGATTGGAGGAGGACACCGCCATCCTTTCGGGCGCGCTCTCCGCTCCGATCCCGGTGCCAATGAACGGGGCGACCTATATGGCCGATCTGATCGGCGGACAGAAAACCGGCCTCTTTTTCGACCAACGCGACAACCATGCCTTTGCCGCGCGGTTGGGACGGGTCGGGCGCATGCTCGATGTCTTTTCCCATGTCGGCGGCTTTGCCCTGGCCGCCTTGGCGGGCGGCGCTGAGAGCGCGCTGGCGGTCGATGCGTCGGCGCCGGCGCTCGATCTTGCGGGGCAGGGCGCGGAGGCCGCCGGTTTTCGCGCGCGCTTCACTACCCGCAAGGGTGACGCTTTCGCGGTGATGGAGGCGCTGGCGGGCGAGGGCGCGTCATTCGACCTCGTCGTCTGCGATCCGCCGGCTTTCGCCCCGGCGAAGCCCGCGCTTCAGGCCGGGCTTCGCGCCTATGAGCGGGTCGCGCGGCTGGCGGCCCCCCTCGTGGCACCGGGCGGCTATCTGGTGCTCTGTTCCTGCTCACATGCCGCGGATCTCGCACAGTTCCGCAATGCCTCGGCACGCGGGATCGGTCGTGGCGGGCGGCGCGGGCAGCTTCTCCATACCGGTTTTGCCGGACCGGACCATCCGCAACTGCCGCAGCTTGCCGAAAGCGGTTATCTCAAGGCGCTCTTCTTCCGGCTTGACGGATGAAAGCCGTCCTCGATGCCTGTGTCCTTTATCCTACTGTCCTCAGGGAAATCCTGATCGGGGTCGCGAAGGCCGGTCTTTTCACCCCGCTCTGGTCCGATCGCATTCTGGAGGAATGGGCGCGGGCGACGGTCAAGCTGGGCCCGGGCGCCGAGGATATTGCGCGGGGGGAGATCGCGGCCCTCCGGGTGGCGTTTCCGAAGGCGAGCATTGCCGTGCGCGAAGGCCTGGCCGCGAGGCTCTGGCTGCCCGATCCGGCTGATGTGCACGTTCTGGCGGCGGCGATTGCCGGTCATGCCGACCTGATCGTGACCTTCAATGCGGCTGACTTCCCGCGCCATATTCTGGCGGAAGAGGGGTTGCGGCGCGACGACCCCGATCATTTTCTTCTGGACCTGTGGAAGGGGGCGCCTGCGGCGGTCGAACGGGTTATCGAAAAGGTGCGGGCGGAGGCCGAACGCCTGTCGGGTGAGGCGCAGCCATTGCGTCCGTTGATGAAACGCGCGCGCCTGCCAAGGCTGGGAAAGGCGCTGGCGGCGTAGGTCAGTCGGTCGGTATGTCAAACCCCTCTGGCGCAAGGTCGAAGCCCTCGAACCGGAAGCCGGGGCTTACGGTGCAGCCGACCAGTGTCCAGGCTCCGAGCGTTTCGGCCGCCTGCCAATGATGGCCGGGCACAATGATCTGGGGCCGCTCTCCGGCCGGAAGGTCGGGGCCAAGTCGATGCTTCCGGGCCGGACCTGCATCGCTTGCGGCTATTGACAGGATGAGTGGCGCACCCGCGTAGTGGTGCCAGATCTCTGTCGCATCGACCCGGTGCCAGTGGCTGCGCTCCCCGGCTTTCAACAGGAAATAGATGCAGGTTCCTGCTGGCCGTCCGTCACCTTCGGCCACCCATGTCTGGCGATACCAACCCCCTTCGGGATGGGGTGACAGGTCAAGCATGGCGATGATCTCGTCGGCGGTCATGCCGCATTCTTGTTCTCTTGCGCAATGGCCGCAATGCCTGAATGCCATTTGAGATGGGTCAAGGCGATGCCGGCCCGGGCCTGTCAGGCTTCAGACAGTCACAACAACAAGGGAAAAGCCCGATGACCCTCTCCGCGCGCCAGTCCGCCATGATCCGGGAAAGCTTCGCCCTGTTGCGTGAGCGGCTGGAACCGGCCTCGATCTATTTCTACGAGGCGCTCTTTGCCCGCGATCCGTCACTCAGGGCGATGTTCCGCGACGATCTGGCCGGGCAGGGCATGAAGTTCATGACGACGCTTGGTATGGTGATCGAGAATATCGACCGCCCCGAGACGCTGGGCGACCGGTTCGAGGAACTGGGCAAGGGCCACGCCCTGATTGGCGTGAAGGCCGCGCATTTCCCGCCGATGGGCGAGGCGCTGATCGACACCTTGCGTAACGAGCTGGGCGAGGGCTTTACCGACGAACTTGAGGCCGCCTGGCGCGCGGCCTATGCGGAGTTGTCCGAGCGCGTGATCCGGCGGGGCGGGATCGGCTGACGCAACGACGGCCGGTCGGAGCTACACCGCGTCAAGCGTCAGGGCGAGCCCAAGTTGAAGACCTGCGAGAGCGGCATATCCCGCTGCCCAGCCCGTGCCGTACAATGCCGCCAGCGCAGCAGTACCGCCAGAGAACATGGCTACCTTGAACACCATCAGTCGAAATCCGCCCAAACGGCGGGCGGATTTTGGTGCAGCGAATTAGCCCCAGAGGATCACGACAAGAACTATGGCCAGTAGGGAGAACCCCCAGCTTTCACCCCGCGATTGGCCCGCCAGAAAGGCGAACCGCGCGATAGCCAAGATCATAACAACCTCGGCGATCAGCGCCATGATCCCGTTGAGGACGATCAAGGGCCGTCAGCCCCGCAGGATCGACGCCCCGGCATATTCTGCCGTCTCGCCCAGCATTTCCTCGATGCGGATCAACTGGTTGTACTTCGCCAGCCGGTCGGACCGGGCGAGCGAGCCGGTCTTGATCTGACCGCAATTGGTTGCGACGGCAAGGTCGGCGATGGTCGCGTCCTCGGTCTCGCCCGAACGGTGCGACATGACGTTGGTGTAGCGGGCGCGATGGGCCATATCGACGGCCTGAAGCGTTTCGGTCAGCGTGCCGATCTGGTTGACCTTGACGAGCATGGAGTTGGCGCAGCCCTTGGCGATGCCCTCGGACAGTCGTACAGGGTTGGTGACGAAGAGGTCATCGCCCACGAGCTGGCATTTCGCGCCCAGCACATCGGTCAGGTGCTTCCAGCCCGCCCAGTCATCCTCGGCGCAACCATCCTCGATGGAGATGATCGGGTAATCCTTCACGAGCGATTCAAGATAGGCGACGTTTTCTTCAGACGACAGGGTTTTCCCTTCACCAGCAAGCACATATTTGCCGTTCTTGAAGTATTCGGTCGAAGCGCAGTCGAGCGCCAGATAGATGTCCTCTCCCGGCTTGTAGCCGGCCTTTTCTATGCTCTTGAGGATGAAATCCAGCGCATCGCGGGTGGATGACAGGTTCGGCGCGAAGCCGCCTTCATCGCCGATACCCGTCGAAAGGCCCGCCGCCGACAGTTCCTTCTTCAGCGTGTGGAATACCTCTGACCCCATCTGGACAGCGCCCCGGATATCGGGCGCCGCAACCGGCATGATCATGAATTCCTGAATGTCGATCGGGTTGTCGGCATGTTCGCCGCCATTGATGATGTTCATCATCGGCACCGGCAGGATGCGGGCAGAGGTGCCGCCGACATAGCGGTATAGCGGCTGCGCGGTGAAATCTGCCGCAGCCTTTGCCACCGCCAGCGAGACACCGAGGATCGCATTGGCCCCAAGGCGGGATTTGTTTGGGGTGCCGTCCAGTTCGAGCATGAGCCGGTCGATGGCCACCTGCTCCGTCGCATCCTCGCCCAGAAGGTTCTCGGCTATTTCGCCATTGACGGCCGCGACTGCCTCCAGCACGCCCTTGCCCATGTAGCGCGACTTGTCGCCATCGCGCTTTTCCACCGCCTCATGCGCGCCGGTTGAGGCGCCCGAGGGCACGGCGGCGCGGCCCATCGTGCCGTCTTCCAGCGTCACGTCCACTTCCACGGTTGGATTGCCCCGGCTGTCGAGGATCTCACGGGCATGGATATCGATGATGGTGCTCATGGGGCAGGTCCTTTCGGCGGATACGAGAGTTGCCCCGGTCTTTACGCGCTCCCTGTCACAAGGGAAAGTCCCCTCAGGTGGGGCGCACGGCCAGCGCGCGGCGTTCGCGCAGGTAGGTGTAGAAGGCGGCGGCGACGATCAGGGTCGCACCGGCCAGCGTCATTCCGTCGGGCCGTTCCGCGAATACGACGACCCCGATGATCAGCGAGAAGACCAGCCGCGAATAGCGAAACGGCATCAGGGCAGAGGCATCGGCCATCCGCATCGCCGCGACGATGGCGTAATAGCCTGCCGTGCCGCAGAGCACCGCGGCACCAAGCCGGGCCCAGACAACAGGGGCGGGCGCCACCGGCTCGGGACCGAATGCGAGAAGCACCGCGCCCGAGATGACAAGCGCGAAGAAACCGTGGAACGATACCGCGATCGAGGGGACATGGGCCGGGATGCGCCGCGTGATGAGATCGCGAAGCGCGATCGCGACGACGGTGACAAGAACGATGGCAGCCTCGGGCCGGAATCCTTCCAGCCCCGGGCGCAGGATCATGAGAACGCCGATGAAACCTGCGGCAATGGCGCTCCAGCGCCGCCAGCCGACCGCCTCGCCAAAGATCAGCGCCGCTCCCGCCGTGACCGCGAGCGGTGTGGCCTGAAATACTGCGGCAACCGTCGAAAGCGGGATCAAAGACAGGGCCGTGATGAAGGAAACCGCGCCCACCGCTTCGCCGGCTGTGCGCAGCGCCACCTGCGGCACCAAGAGCGCGCGCGCGATCCCCGGCCAGGCGGACGGTCCCGCGACGGCCGCGAAGACCAGCACGCCGCCGAGGCCCAGTGACAGCATCACCTGGCCGACCGGCAACGAGCCCGTCAGCGCCTTGATGAATGCATCCTCGACCGAAAAGGCGGCCATGGAGAAGAGGATGAGAAGGATGCCGCGCAGATTGTGCACGAGGCTCAGTCCTTGCGCTTCATCGGCACGCCGAACAGTTCGAGCCGGTGCCCTTTCAGCCGATAGCCGAGACGCTTGGCGATCTTGTCCTGCAGAGCCTCGATCTCCGGATCGACGAATTCGATCACCTCACCCGTGGTCAGATCGATCAGGTGGTCGTGATGCGCCCGCTCTGCATCCTCATAGCGGGCCCGACCGTCGCCAAACTCAAGCTTGTCGAGAATGCCGGCCTCATCGAAAAGCTTCACCGTGCGATAGACCGTTGCCAGCGAGATCTTCGGATCGACGGCACAGGCGCGGGCATAGAGCACTTCGGCATCGGGGTGGTCGTCAGACTCTTCCAACACGCGCGCGATGACCCGGCGCTGCTCGGTCATCCTGAGGCCCTTTGCCTCACAGCGTTCGATGATGCTTTGCGTCATGCGTAAAGTCCGTCCCGGTCGTTTTCGGGGTTTACGGGAAATCGGCGGGGGCTGGAAGGTCGAAATCGGCAAGAAGTGTTCTGCGGTCCGTGATCCGGGGCAAGAACGGTTCCCGGGAGCGGTCGGACAAAAGCGCCTGGTTTTGGGCCAAGGCCTCAATCCTGCGCTTCCCCCCGCGCGGCGTTTGGGGTAACAGCCGACTGACCCCGCCAGACCGAGGAGTGTCCATGAAAGCCGCCGTCATCACATTTCCCGGATCGAACTGCGACCGCGATCTTGCCGTCGCGTTCGAACGTGCGGGCGCCGAGGTCGTCAAGGTCTGGCACAAGGATGCGGATCTTCCGAAAGGCATCGATATCGTCGGCATTCCGGGCGGCTTTTCCTTCGGCGACTATCTGCGCTGCGGCGCGATTGCGGCCCAGTCCCCGGTCGCGGCGGCCGTGAAGGATTTCGCAGGAAAGGGCGGCTTTGTCATCGGCATCTGCAACGGCTTTCAGGTCCTGACCGAAACCGGCCTCCTGCCCGGTGCGTTGTTGCGGAACGCCACGCTGAAATATGTCTGCAAGGCGCTTGATCTCAAGGTCACAACCTCCGACAGCGCCTACACGTCCGGCTGGACGAAGGGCCAGACCATCCGCATCCCAATCGCCCATCACGATGGCAACTATACCATCGACGATGAAGGGCTGAAACGGCTTCAGGGCGAAGACCGCATCGCCTTTACCTACGTCGAGAACCCCAATGGCGCCACGGCCGATATCGCGGGCGTGCTGTCGGCCAACCGCCGCGTTCTCGGCATGATGCCGCATCCCGAGCGCATGGCCGAGGCCGCCCATGGCGGTGCGGACGGATCGGTGCTTTTCCGCTCGCTCATGGACGCGATGGCGCTGAACTGATCCATGCCAGCTTGAGGCGGTGCGCGGCTGGGCCTAAGATCGGCAAATGTCGAGTAAAGACCCAAGCAAGGTTGACCCGGACGGGACCGAAGAACAATCGGGGAATGGCCCGGACACGTCCGTTGCGGATTCCGATCCGAACGGGAAGGAACGCGGCGTCGCGTTCCTGCGCAGCCCGTGGTGGCTGCGGCTTATCGTTCTGACCTTCATCGCGGCGGCCGTGTCGGTCATCTGGTTCACCAACGCCTTGTTGTCGGACCGCTTTTCCGAGACAACGCGAAACCGCGCCGAAGTCAGGCTCGCGCTCTATACCGGCCACGTCCTGAGCGAACTGCAGCGCACCTCCGTCGTCCCGCTTCTTCTTGCGCGCGATCCGGCGTTGATCGCGGCGCTGAACTCTGAACAGTTCTCGATCACCTCGCAAAACCTGATGGAGGCGCAGTCTGAGATCGGTGCGGCGTCGATCCTGCTCTTGGATGCGACGGGCCGTACCGTCGCCGCGACAGAACGGACGCGGCTGGGATCGAACCACGCGGCGGAGCCCTACTTCGTCAATGCCCAGCGATCGAAAGAGACCGTCTTTACCGTGACGGCCCGCGATTCCGGTGGCTACGACTTCACCTATTCACGCGCCGTTCTGTCGGAAAACCGCATTGCAGGGGTGATCGTCGTCGGCGCAGAAATGTCGAAATTCGAGCGCGTCTGGGCAGGGATTTCGGACGCGGTCGCGGTCGTGAACAGCGAAAATACCGTGATCCTGTCGACCGAACCGCGCTGGCGGGGGCTGGCAATCAATGACGCGCTTGCGGTGCGTCCGGCGCCCTCGGCGATCGCGCGTGCTTTCCAGGCAACGTCCGACTGGGCCAACGACCCGCCCGACGCCTATGTGCGCGGCGAGGCGGTGATGCGCAACGAGGCGCGCATTCCGTTCCGCGGCTGGAAACTGATCAGCTTCACCTCTTACGATTCGATACGCGAAAAGGTGAACGCTGTTCTTGCGCTCGAAATCATGGGCTTTGCGGTGCTTCTTGCACTGATCTTTTACCTCCTTTCCCGTCGGGCCCGGCGCCAATCCGCCGTCGCACGGCGGGAATCGGCTGACCTCCGCCGACTGAATGCCCGCTTGCAGCAGGTCATCGCAGAACGCGAAAAGGTACAAAAGGACCTGGCCGTGGCCGAACAGACGCTGGCGCAATCGTCGAAACTCGCGGCTCTGGGCGAGATGTCTGCCGCCGTCAGCCACGAGTTGAACCAGCCGCTGGCTGCGATGAAGACCTATCTTGCCGGCGCGCGGCTTCTCTTGCAGCGCAAACGGTCGGAAGAGGCTTTGTCCTCCTTCCAGCGCATCGACGATCTGATCGAACGCATGGGCGCCATCACGCGGCAACTGAAAAGTTATGCGCGCAAAGGTGGCGAGGCGTTTGAGCCTGTTGACGTAAGAGCTTGTATTTCCTCGGCATTGTCGATGATGGAGCCCACGTTGCGCAATCGCTCGGTGCGGATCACGCGCATGCTGACGCGTGAGAATGTGACGGTGATGGCCGACCGCGTCCGCTTGGAGCAGGTGATCATCAACCTGCTTCGAAACGCACTCGACGCGACCAAACAGACCGCCGACCCGGAGGTGGAGATCATCCTGACAGCGGGCGAGACAGTGACGCTCGCGGTGCGCGACAACGGTCACGGGATCGATGATCTGGAAAACCTGTTCGAGCCCTTCTACACGACGAAGAGCCCGGGCGAGGGCGTGGGGCTGGGTCTGGCCATTTCGTCCGGGATCGTGAAAGACCTTGGCGGCCGGCTTACGGCGCGCAACGCGCCGGGCGGGGGGGCTGTATTCGAGGTTCAACTCCCCATATTGACTGAAAAGACGCAGGCAGCGGAATGAAGAGGTAATCCCATGGCGCGTGCGATGAAGGTTGCGATCGTCGACGACGAACAGGACATGCGGCAGTCGATCAGCCAGTGGCTGGCGCTTTCGGGCTTCGACACCGAAACCTATGGAAGCGCCGAGGATGCGCTGAAAGCGATTGGCCAGGACTACCCCGGCGTCGTGGTCAGCGACATCAAGATGCCGGGCATGGACGGCATGGCCCTTCTCAAGCGGCTCATGAGCATCGACAGCGGCCTGCCGGTCATCATGATCACCGGCCATGGCGACGTGCCTATGGCGGTAGAGGCGATGCGTGTCGGCGCCTACGATTTTCTTGAAAAGCCATTCAATCCCGACCGGATGACGGAGCTTGCCAAGCGCGCCAGCCAGTCGCGGCGCATGACGCTCGACAACCGGGCCTTGCGCAAGGAATTGTCGGATGGCTCGACGATCATGAAGAAGCTGATCGGCAATTCGCCGGCGATGGAACGGCTGCGCGAGGATATTCTCGATCTGGGTCAGGCCGACGGCCACGTGCTGATCGATGGCGAAACTGGTACCGGCAAGACATTGGTGGCGCATGCGCTTCACGCCGTCGGGCCGCGTGCGGGCAAGAAGTTCTCGATGATCTCCTGCGCGGCTTTCTCTGACGATCAGTTGGCCGCGCGGCTTTTCGGCCCGATCGAGGAGGGCGGTCAGATGCCGCTGATCGAAGAGGCGCGGGGCGGAACCTTGGTTCTGGAAGATGTCGAGGCGCTCAGCCAGTCGCTGCAGGCGCGGCTGCTGACCTTCATCAACGACCAGGGCACGCCCGCCGAGACGCGCATCATCGCGATCTGCAACGATCACGAGCAGGGCCGGACGGTCGAGGATGCTTTGCGACCGGACCTTTACTACCGCCTGGCCGCGTTGAAGATCGTCCTGCCGCCGCTCAGATCGCGCGGAGAGGATATCCTGACGCTGTTCACCCGTCTCGCGGATCAGTTCGCCGATGAATACGGTTGTGACGCGCCGCAGGTGACGGCGCAGGAGGCCGCACAGCTTCTGCAGGCGCCCTGGCCCGGCAATGTGCGCCAGCTGATCAATGTGGCCGAGCGGGCCGTATTGCAGAACCGCCGCGGTTCGGGGTCGATCGCGTCGCTTCTGATGGCCGAGAACGAAGAGGCCGGGCCGGTGATGACGACCGAAGGCAAGCCCCTGAAGGACTATGTCGAAAGCTTCGAAAAGATGCTGATCGACAATACGATGCGCCGCCACAAGGGCTCGATCGCGGCCGTCATGGAAGAATTGTGCCTGCCGCGTCGGACCCTGAACGAGAAGATGGCCAAATACTCGCTGCAACGCGCCGACTATCTCTGATTCTAAACGCGGATTGGATCTTTCTCCGAAGGATCAGTGGAATTTCGAAAAAAACGTCCTGATGTCGGGCGTCCGGTACATGGGGCGTGGGCGAAATTCGCCATTGTAATCGTCTGCCCATCCCCGCTAAAGTCGGAGAATGTCGGTGTTCGCCCACTTCAGGCCGATACGACCCATCAGATTTGCTGCCGCCCATCCAGCCGGGCCATCGGTCCCGGCGGCAGGACGTGCAGACCGAATGGCCGAAAGGCCGCACATTCGCCCTGGTGCAATCTGCGCCTAGGCCAGAGTTGGGCGCCGAAAGGCGTCCGGGACAGAACCGCGATGAAACGCGTGAGGATAGAGCAGCGGAGAACAGGCAGGCCAATGGCCGCCTCCGCCCCCCTGTCCGCTGCGCCACTCGCATCATGCATTGAACGCTTATTCCCGTCTGGACCTGACAGGTCACGGATCCGATTGGCGTTCGGAAAGTTTACATGGCCAAGAAAATGCTCATCGATGCCACCCACGCGGAAGAGACCCGCGTCGTGGTGGTCGACGGAAACAAGGTTGAGGAATTCGACTTCGAGACCGTCAATAAACGCCAGCTTGCCGGCAATATCTATCTAGCAAAAGTCACGCGGGTCGAGCCGTCGCTGCAGGCGGCCTTCGTCGATTACGGCGGCAACCGTCACGGGTTCCTCGCCTTTTCGGAAATCCATCCCGACTACTACCAGATCCCGGTCGCCGACCGGCAGGCGCTTCTGGCCGAGGAACGTGCCTATGCCGAGGCTATGGAGGACGAGGATAACGGACGCGGCAAGCGCCGCGGTCGATCCCGTCCCAAGGCGGAAAAAAGCCGCTCTGACGATGCGGTCACGACGAGCGACGAAATCCCGGGCATGACGGTCGTCGATCTGGATGAAGACGAGGACGACGCGGTGGCTGAAGCGTCGGTCGATGAGGCTGATGTGCCGGACACGACTGGGCCGTCCAGTGATGCCGCAACCGGAGATGATGGCGCCGTCGACACCGATGAGCCCTATGTCGCCGCTGACCACGCCTCGGAAACCGATGCCGATATCGAATCGGTCGCCGACGAGGACGTGACCGAGGAAATCCGCCAGCCGCGAAAACCGCGTCCGCGAAAATACAAGATCCAGGAAGTGATCAAGGTCCGGCAGATCATGCTGGTCCAGGTCGTCAAGGAAGAGCGCGGCAACAAGGGCGCGGCGCTGACCACATATCTCAGCCTCGCCGGCCGCTACTGTGTCCTGATGCCGAACACCGCCCGGGGCGGCGGTATCTCTCGCAAGATCACCAATGCCGCCGACCGCAAGAAACTGAAGGAAATCGCGTCCGAGATCGAGGTGCCGGAAGGTGCCGGCCTGATCATCCGCACGGCCGGAAGTCAGCGCACAAAGGCCGAGATCAAGCGCGACTACGAATACCTGATGCGGCTTTGGGAACAGATCCGCGACCTGACACTGAAATCCATCGCCCCTGCGCCGATCTATGAGGAAGGCGACCTGATCAAGCGGTCGATCCGCGATCTCTACAACAAGGACATCGACGAAGTGCTCGTCGAGGGGATGGACGGCTACCGCGCGGCCAAGGACTTCATGAAGATGATCATGCCGTCCCACGCCAAGAACGTGAAGCACTACCATGAGGGGCTACCGCTCTTCGCCCGCTACCAGGTCGAAAGCTACCTGGCCGCGATGTTCAACCCGACGGTGCAGCTCAAATCCGGTGGCTATATTGTCATCGGCGTGACCGAGGCGCTGGTGGCCATCGACGTGAACTCCGGCCGCGCGACAAAGGAAGGCTCGATCGAGGACACCGCGCTCAAGACCAACCTCGAGGCGGCCGAGGAAGTGGCCCGCCAGTTGCGCCTGCGCGACCTTGCGGGCCTCATCGTCATCGACTTCATCGACATGGAGGAGCGCAAGAACAACACCGCCGTCGAGAAGCGCCTGAAAGACAAGCTGAAAACCGACCGCGCCCGCATTCAGGTGGGCCGCATCTCGGGCTTCGGACTTCTGGAGATGAGCCGCCAGCGGCTGCGTCCCGGCATGCTGGAATCGACGACCGCGCCTTGCCCGCATTGCCACGGCACCGGCATCATCCGCTCGGACGACAACCTTGCCTTGCAGATCCTGCGCCAACTGGAAGAGGAGGGGACGCGCAAGCGGTCGCGTGAGGTGCTTCTGAAGGCGCCCGTGGCCGTCGTGAACTTCCTCTTCAATCAGAAGCGCGAGCATCTGGCCCAGATCGAGGCGCGCTACGGCATGTCGATCCGGATGGAAGCCGACCCGGCGATGGTCAGCCCGGACTTCTCGATCGAGAAGTTCAAGACCGCAACCCGCGTCGTGCCCGAGGCCGCGAGCCCGGTGATCTCGGTCGATGCGTTGCGGGCCGCGGATGAGGCCGAGGATGAGGAGGATATCGTCACCGA
>JAUIDM010000089.1 GCA_030428915.1 Alphaproteobacteria bacterium
TCAAAACCTCCTGCCCGTACCGGACCGTCGCCCCGGCGGCGGTCGGCGTGATGAGCAGTTCATCGACGCTGCGAAGGTAGGACCAGAAGGACAGATCGATCCGGTCCTTGCCCCATTCGAAATCGAGAATCACATCATCGACGCCATCCTCGATCAGCACGAAAGTATCCGCCCCGCTGCCGCCCTGAAGGTGGTCGCTGCCGGTGCCGTCACGCAGGATATCGGCCCCCGCCCCACCCGACAGCGTCGCATCGCCGTAGAGCTGGACGAGGATATCATCCGCGGCCGTGCCGCTGAGCACCGATCCCGTGCCGGTCAGGGTCACGCCCTGATTGCCGAGGTCGATGCGGAACATCGACATCCCCGCCTCAAGCGCCGAGGTGACGAAGACCTGTAATTCGCCGCCGACCGGCACGATCTTGATCGCCGAAACATTGGCCATCGACGTGGCGGCGCTGTCCGAAAGGGTCTGGACATGCAGAAGCTGACCGCCCGGCAAAAGGGTCAGCAGACTCAGACCGTCATCCGCGCCCGCGACAACAACATAGGTCCGCCCGCCGGTTGTGATGACATCCATGACCGAGGCCGACTGGAACCGTGTCCCGAGATCGTCCACCACATGATCAACCGGTATCAGCCTGCCGTCCGGGTCGATGGCGAAGACCGTCAGGCTGGACGTTCCTGCAGCCGCGACGATGAGGTAGGTCACGCCGGCAACGGTGGCCACGGCCATGTCGGTGACATCCTCGGTCGGGACAAGCTGACCGGTACCGATTGTCTGCGCCTCGGTGATCGTGCCGCCTGCCCCCACCTCATAGCCGGTGATCCCGTCCTCGGTCGCCGAGCCGACATAGACAAAGCTTTTGCCGCCGATTTGCACCGTGGCCATTGCCGATATCCCATCGGCATAGCTGCCGGCCGTATCGGCCACGTCTGCCATATGAGTCAGAGCGCCGCCGCCGGCCACAGAGAAGACCGAAAACCCCGCCCCGTCCGTCGCGGCCGCGAAGACGTAGCTTTGGGCGCCAACCGAAACCGCTGCCAGTTCAACCTGATCGACATACTCAGCACCGAAACTCAGATACGCCGTGCTTGACGCCCCCGCCCCGGCGGCCAGCACGGCATTGAGCGTGGTCGTGACGACACTGCCGGAAAAGCTGCCCGCCGTCAGCGCCGTCCGCCCCGACACATGGTCGCTTTGTCCCTGAAATCCGCCGATAGCACCGCCGCTGAGCGAAAACATCGTCGTCACGCCGAACCCGTAATCCACCACATTCAGGCGAAGCGATGCGCCTGATCCGCTCATCACCAGTTCGGATGCGCCGATTGGCCAGGGCAACGATGCGCCCAGATACGTCCCGGCATGCGTCAGTTTCAAAACGCGGCCCCCAGCCTCTCAACCTCTCGGGTCAAGCTTGGACGGGAAGAATTGATGTCGCGCTAACGCCGGATTTGCCTTGGATTCACCCTGTTCAAAGCGCCGTTCCCGACAGGGGGTGCACTACGGACCGGAACGCCGCACCGCGAGGCCCATGCGACGAACAGACGGCAAGGATTGCCACCGCAGACGCGACAGGCCATGATCGCAACGCCTGACAGGGGAGTTTCATGCGCAAGTTTCTTGTGGTCCTTGACGACAGCCGCGAATGCCTGAACGCGATGCGTTATTCCGCTTTGCGCGCCGCCCATACCGGCGCGGGCGTGACAATCCTTTCGGTTATTCCGCCCGAGGAGTTTCAGCACTGGATCGGCGTGGCCGACATCATGCGGGCCGAGGCGCGCGAACGGATCGAGGCGCATTTCGAGGTCTTCGCGAAATGGATGCGCGACCGCCAGGGAATCAATCCCGAACTGGTGATCCGCGAGGGTGAGCCGATGACCGAGATTTTCGCCCAGATCAAGGAAGACCCGGAAATCGGGGTTCTCGTTCTCGGTGCGAGCACCGAAAAGGGCGGGCCGGGGCCGTTGGTGACCCAGATGTCGAAGAACTCCGGCAACCTGCCGATCCCGATCACGATCGTGCCGGGCGAGATGTCGAAGGAACGGCTGGAGGCGATCACCTGACCGCGCCTTCCGCAAGGCAGTGCCAAGCCTCGGGTGCAGGAGAAGGGCAGTCCCATGAACGATCTCGACCTCGGTGATGTCCGGTTGCACTGGCGCGAGGATGGCGACCCGTCGGGCGCGCCGGTTGTCTTTGCCAATTCGCTCGGTACTGATCTTACGATGTGGGACAAGCTCATCCCGCTTCTGCCGCAAGGCCTCCGGCTGATCCGCTACGACAAGCGTGGTCACGGCCGCTCCTCATGCCCGCCGGGGCCGTATTCAATGGGGGCGCTGGTGCGCGATGCCGAACGGCTCTGTGATGCGCGGAACGTCCGTGATTGCGTCTTCGTCGGCCTGTCGGTCGGCGGGCTGATCGCGCAGGGGCTCGCCGTTAAACGGCTCGATCTGGTCCGCGCCATGGTTCTGTCGAACACCGCGGCCAAGATCGGCACGGCGCAGATGTGGGCAGACCGGATCGCGACGATCAAGGCGCACGGGCTGGAGGCGATCGCGGATGGCCTTATGGAGCGCTGGTTTTCCAAACCCTTCCGACAGACGGAAGAAATGCAGACCTACCGCAGTATGGTGATCGGCCAAAAGGTGGAGGGCTATTGCGGCGTGGCCGCCGCCATTGCGGGCACCGATTTCATTACGCCGACCTCGGGCCTCACGCTGCCGACTCTTGCCATCGCGGGATCGGAGGACGGCGCCACCCCGCCCGATCTGGTGCGCGAGACGGCCGACCTGATCCGGGGGGCAAGGTTCCACCTGATCCGGGGCGCGGGGCATCTGCCGCCTGTCGAAAAGCCCGCCGACTATGCCGCCGAACTAACCGGGTTTCTGACCTCGATAGGTCATGTCTGAACCCCCGCGGTTCCTGCTGATCCACGGCTCGTGCCATGCGGCGTGGTGCTGGCGCGATCTCATCCCGGCCTTGCACGCTCTCGGACATGAGGTGCGCGCCATCGACCTGCCCGCCCATGGCGACGATCCGACTCCGGCGGCGGAGGCGAGCCTTGATCTCTACGCCGACGCAATCCTTGCCGCCATCGACGGACCGGTCACGCTCGTCGGCCATTCCGCCGCCGGATACCCGATCACACTGGCTGCCGACCGCGCTCCTGACCTGATCACGCGGCTGATCTATCTCTGCGCCTATGTGCCTGCGCCGGGCCTGTCGATGATCGACATGCGCCGGGCGGGACCCGCGCAGCCGCTGGCAGGCGCGGTTCATGTCGATCCGGACGGCCTTACCTACCGTATCGACCCGGACAAGGCGCGCAGCCTTTTCTACAGTGATTGTCCGGACGCTGCGACGGTGTATGCCCTGACCCGCCTCTGCCCGGAACCGATCCGGCCCCAGGCCACGCCGCTCCCACCGCTCGCGCACTGGCATGACATCGAACGACACTACCTGATCTGCGAGGATGACCGCACGATTCCGCCCGCCTATCAACGCAGGATGAGCGCCGCCTTCCCGCCAGGCACGGTCGGCACGTTGCCGACCGGCCATTCACCTTTTTTTGCCGCGCCCGACCAGCTTGCCCGGCGCCTGTCGCGCATCGCCACGGGAAACACGATCGTTTAGAGCAGAACCCGCCGGAGCAAAGCGCAAGAGGTTGCGGGACGAAGACGGGACGCTACCGACGATTTCAGGTTTCATTCGGAGCCCCAAACGATCTAGCGTGCCGCGACCGACCCGCAGGACCCGATGCAGAACCGCCTTGCCCTGATCTTCGTGCTGACGACCGTGATGATCGATGCCATTGGCATCGGCATCATCTTTCCCGTCATGCCCGATCTGATCGGCGAGGTGACGGGTGGCGACCTGTCGGATGCCGCACTCTGGGGCGGGATGCTGGCGACATCATTCGCGGTGATGCAGTTCCTTTTTGGCCCTGTTGTCGGCAATCTGTCGGACCGCTTCGGACGTCGGCCGGTCATGCTGACGGCGCTCGGTGTCATGGCGGTCGATTATGCGATCATGGCGCTTGCCGGCACGATCTGGCTCCTGGTTGCGGGCCGTGTCGTCGCCGGGATCACGGCTGCGACCTACACAACCGCGATGGCCTACATGGCCGACATCTCCGCGCGGCAGGATCGTGCGAAAAGGTTCGGTCTCATCGGCGCGGCCTTCGGACTTGGCTTCATTGCGGGGCCCTTCCTAGGCAGTCTCCTCTCCACCTTCGGCACCCGCGCGCCCTTCTGGGGGGCTGCCGGGATTGCCGCCGCCAACCTGATCTTTGGCTTCCTTATTCTTCCCGAATCCCTGACCGCCAGCTTGCGCCGTCCGTTCTCCTGGGCGCGGGCCAATCCGCTGGGTGCCTTTCGCGCCATCGGCCGACTGCCGGGCCTCGGTCGATTGCTTACGCTCTATCTGGTCTACAACGTCGCCTTGCACGTCTATGAGGCGGTCTGGGCTTTCTACGGCAAGGCGCAGTTCGGTTGGGATCCCTTCATGATCGGCGTCTCGCTTGCGACCTACGGGCTTTTCTTCGCGCTGGTCCAAGCCTTTGCCATCGGACCCATCATCAAGGCGATGGGCGAATACCGGGCAGCTTTCTGGGGGCTCGCCATCGAATTCGTGGCCTGCGTTGTCTTCGTCTTCCTCACCTCGGGCGCCGCGGCCATCGCCTTTACTGCCTTCGCGGCGCTCGGTTCCATCGCCGGACCCGCTATGCAGGGGCTGATGTCCAACGGTACGCCTGACGATCAGCAGGGGGAGTTGCAGGGTGTCATCGCCTCGCTGACGGCCATCGGCATGATCCTGTCGCCGATGCTGATGACCGGCACGTTTTCGCTGTTCACCCGGCCGGGCGCCACGATTCATGCGCCCGGCGCTCCTTTCATGCTGGCCGCCATCTTGCTGATTGCTTGCGTGGCAATCCTTGTCGCACGACCGCGCGATGCAGTACCCTCCGACCCCCTGACCTGATGATAGACGGAGCCCCAGATGACCAAGATCCGCGCCGCCATCTGCCACGAATTCGGACAGCCGCTTGTGATAGAGACAGTGGAACTGCGCGCGCCGGGGCCGGGCGAGGTCGAGGTCACGATCGACGCCTGCGCGATCTGCTTTTCAGACATTTCATACATGGATGGCGGCTGGGGTGGCGATCTGCCAGCAGTCTATGGCCACGAGGCGGCGGGGAGGGTCAGCGCCGTCGGAAATGGCGGCCGGTACGGCGTCGGCGACAAGGTGCTTGTCACACTCATCCGCTCCTGCGGGGAATGCTCCACCTGTGCGTCGGGCCGCCCCGTGCTTTGCGCGGCCCAGCCGCGGCCCGACAGCCCCATCACCCTGAACGGCGGCCCGGTCGCTCACGGGCTCGATTGCGGCGCTTTCGCCGAGAAGGTCGTGGTGCACGAAAGTCAGCTTGCCCCACTGCCCGACGGCATCCCGATGGAGGCGGCGGCGCTGATTTCCTGCGGGGTGATCACCGGGCTGGGCGCGGCGGTCAACACCGCCCGCATCCGGCCCGGCGAGGTCGCGGTGGTGATCGGCGCGGGCGGTGTCGGCCTCAACGCCATTCAGGGCGCGCGGCTTTCCGGCGCTGCCCGCATCATCGCGGTCGATACCAACCCCGCGAAACTCGACGTTGCGAAGGAATTCGGCGCCACCGACGGCGTGCTGGCGACCGCCGAAAAGCCCTGGGCCGAGGCCAAACGCCTCGCCAGTCGGGGTGCGGATGTGGTCCTCGTTACCGTCGGTGCGATTCCCGCTTACGACACCGCCACCCGCTACCTCGCCAATGGCGGGCGCATGGTCGCTGTCGGCATGCCGCATTCGGGCGCCAGATCGCAGTGGGAGCCGGTGATCTTCACCTATACCGGCAATGCGATGCTTGGCTCGAACATGGGCGACACGGTGCTGCCGCGCGATATCCCGTGGATCACGGACCTCTACCTGCAAGGGCGTTTGAAACTCGACGAACTCATCTCCGGCCGCTGGTCGCTCGACCAGATCAACGAGGCTATTGCCAACACCCGATCAGGCGCCGCGCGCCGCAACGTGATCCTCTTTGGCCGCTAGGGCGCATCCAGCGCGCCGTCCCATCCGAAACATACCGCTGCCTGCTCAACGCCGCCCATCGCGCGGTACAGCGCAAGGGCCGCGCGGTTGTCGGCTTCGGTGGCCAGCCAGACCCCATTGCAACCGTGTCGGCGCGCCACGTCGATCAACTTGCGGGCGACGGCCGTGCCGATGCCGCGCCGCATCCAGCCCTCACGCACGCCCACTTCGTTGACGAAAAAGGAAGGCCGCTTGTCGGGGTGAAGCAGCACGGTCCCAGTCGCCATCCCCACGGCCTCCGCCGCGTCGAAGGCCAGAACCATCATGTGCAGCGGGTCGTCGAGGAAGTCTTTCGCCTGCGCGGGGTCCAGGGGATTGTCGAACAATCCGTCGCGAACGGACAAAAGCATGTCGAGGTCGGCTGGACCGGGCACCCTGAACGTGATCATTTCTGCAATGGTGGTTCCTGAGACTGCGAGGAGAGCAGAATAGATGAAACTCAAGGATCTGGAAATCTTCACCGTCGCGCCCCCGGCCCCGGGCTGGGGCGGGCGCTACTGGATATTCACCAAGCTGACCACCGATGACGGGATCGTGGGCTACGGCGAATGTTATGCGTCCTCGGTCGGACCCAAGGCGATGGAAGCGGTGATCGAGGATGTCTTCAACCGCCACATGGCGGGCGAGAACCCTGAGAATATCGAACTGATGTTCCGCCGCGCCTATTCCTCCGGCTTCACCCAGCGGCCCGACCTGACGGTGATGGGTGCCTGGTCAGGGCTGGAGATCGCCTGCTGGGACATCATCGGCAAAGCGCTGAACCGCCCGGTCCACGCGCTGCTTGGCGGCAGAATCAATGAACGGCTGCGCAGCTACACCTATCTCTACCCCGAAGCGGGCAAGGAGACGGGGGAATTCTGGGTCAACCCGGACATGGCGGCCGAGGCGGCAGCACGGTTTGTCGATCTGGGGTTCACGGCCGTGAAATTCGACCCCGCCGGGCCCTATACCATCCGTGGCGGGCACGATCCGTCGGGCTCTGACATCACCCGTTCCGCCGCCTTCTGCCGCGCGATCCGCGAGGCGGTGGGCGACCGAGCCGACCTTCTCTTCGGCACCCACGGCCAATTCAACATCGCAGGCGCCGTGCGGCTGGCGCAGGCGATCGAGCCCTATGGTCCCCTCTGGTACGAGGAACCCATTCCGCCCGACAACCTGCTCGATTTCGCCGAGGTTCAAAGGGCCGTGCGCATTCCCGTGGCCACGGGAGAACGGTTCACGACAAAGTCCGAATTCGCGACCGTGCTGCGCACGGGCGGCGCGCGCATCCTGCAACCGGCGCTTGGTCGCGCGGGCGGCATCCTCGAATGCAAGAAGATCGCCGCGATCGCCGAGGTCTTCACCGCCCAGATGGCACCGCATCTCTATGCAGGCCCCGTCGAATGGGCGGCGAACATCCAGCTCGGCGCCTCGATCCCCAACCTCCTGATGGTCGAGACGATCGAGACTGGCGGGGCTTTCCACCTCGCCCTCATCAAGAACTCCATCACGTGGGAAGAGGGTTACGTCATCGTCCCCGACGCGCCCGGCTTGGGTATCGAGTTCGACGAGGATCTGGCACGCGCCCATCCCTTCACCGGGACCGGGCTGCACCTGCAGATGCAGGAAGCGCCATGCGACTATTCCCGCCCCAACTGGTTCGAAGGCGGCGCACCTGCGACGAAGAAGCCCGGCTGATCCTCGATCACCCGGGCCGCCGCTTTCGGTCTGCTATTTCGGATACCGCGCAAAGCGGTGGGGCATCGTATCTGGCCGTGGATCGGCGGCATCGGGCAATGCCGGATCGGTCACGGCCGGGACAAAGGGAATGGGATTGGGAACAGGCAGGGCCTGCATCGGTATCTCGCTCATGTCGGTGTTCTCCTTCTATCATCGGTGCCTGCCCGACTGCCCACAGAGCAAACGGCATCCGGTGCGGGCCACACATGCCGAACGGATCATTCCGCAGCATGTCGAACCGATATCGGAGGCGCACTTAAACGCGGGGCTGGACCGCCGCAAGGCCCCAGATCCGGAACGCCATCGCATACCAAGGGGATCGGGATTTGGTGGAAACCACAAGCATCGGAAATTGAACGAAGAAGGTCCGAATTCCTGTTCCACCGAACCTGAAGACGACGCATATCACATAGTCTTGACCGGGCCCGCCGCTGGCCCTATACCCCGCCCGTCCGGGACTCGTACGAGTCGGCCGGGCATGTTGTCTGTTGGCCCATGCCTCTTGTTTTCTTCGGCGGGGGCGGTCTCGGACGGCAAGAAGCAAGGAACGATGACCTGACCTCCGGCGGGCGCATATGGCGGACCCGATGAAGACACGGAGCTCTGAGGCGCGAACACCATCGCGGGGCTACCGCGAGCACATGGAAAGGATCACGCGATGAACCTGATCGCGCAACTCGAAGCCGAGCAGATCGCTGCGCTCGGCAAGTCCATCCCGGACTTCAAGGCGGGCGACACGATCCGTGTCGGCTACAAGGTGACGGAAGGCACGCGCTCGCGCGTCCAGATGTACGAAGGCGTCTGCATCGCCCGCAAGGGTGGCGCCGGTATCGCCGCGTCGTTCACCGTCCGCAAGATTTCCTTCGGCGAGGGCGTCGAGCGCGTCTTCCCGCTTTACTCGACCAATATCGACTCGATCGAGGTCGTGCGCCGCGGCCGCGTCCGCCGCGCCAAGCTCTACTATCTGCGCGACCGCCGCGGCAAATCCGCCCGGATCGCCGAAGTTACCAACTACAAACCCAAAGCCGAAGCCAACGCCTGAGGAGCGGGACCATGAAAAAAGACATCCATCCCGACTACCACATGATCGAGGTCAAGCTGACCGACGGCACCACGTTCCAGGTCCGCTCGACCTGGGGCAAGGAAGGCGACTCGATGGCGCTCGACATCGATCCCTCGGCACATCCGGCCTGGACCGGCGGTTCCGCGAAGCTCCTCGATACCGGCGGTCGCGTGTCGAAGTTCAAGAACAAGTACGCGGGCCTCGGATTCTGAGCCCCTTGCGCTTCCCAAGAGAGGGGGCGCAACATATAGTAGAGGCGCGCTGGGGACGGCGCGCCTTTTTGATTCCGGGAACACGGAACGGGACACAGGGACGGGAACGTGGCGCATATCATCGTCGTGGGCAACGAAAAGGGCGGGTCTGGGAAATCAACGACCTGCATGCATGTGGCGACGGCACTTGCGCGGATGGGTCACAAGGTCGGCGCGCTCGACCTTGACCTGCGTCAGCGCAGTTTCGGCCGCTACATCGAGAACCGCCGCGCCTTTACCCGGAAGCAGGGGCTTAACCTGCCCGTGCCGGACTATCGTGACCTGCCCGAGATCGATCAGTCGATGCTAAACGCGGGCGAGAATGTCTTTGATCGGCGCCTGTCGGCGGCGGTCGCGGCGCTGGAGAGGGATGTCGATTTCATCATCATCGATTGCCCCGGCTCCCATACCCGTCTCAGCCAGGTCGCGCACTCTTTGGCCGATACACTGATCACGCCGCTGAATGACAGTTTCATCGACTTCGATCTTCTCGCGCGGGTCGATCCCGATACAAGCCGGGTGATCGGCCCATCGATCTATTCGGAGATGGTCTGGCATGCGCGCCAGCTGCGCGCCCGGGCCGGGCTGAAACCCATTGACTGGATCGTCCTCAGAAACCGCCTTGGTGCTCAGCAGATGCACAACAAGCGCAAGGTGGGCGGCGCATTGGAACAACTATCGAAGCGCATCGGTTTCCGCGTGGCCCCCGGCTTTTCCGAACGCGTCATCTTCCGCGAATTGTTCCCGCGCGGGCTGACGCTGCTCGATCTCAAGGACGTGGGGGTGGAGAAGTTGAACATCTCCAATGTCGCGGCGCGGCAGGAAGTGCGTGACCTGATGCACGAACTGAACCTGCCGGGCGTGACGGTCGATTTCTGACTGCTCTTCGGGCTCAGGCCGTCTGGCGCGTCTGACGGACGAAGAGCGGCGGCCGCGACACCTTTACAGGACGGCGGGTCCGGTTCACTTCACTGCCCATGGTCACGAGGCGGCTTTCGAACGCGTCCTGCTTGTCGGACTGGCTGCGGAACAAACGGCTGAGAATGACGGTTGCGAATTTCATCTTTCTGTCCTGCCTTTAGCATGTGCCCCGTAAGAGAAGTGTTGCCTCCGCACGGTGTCCGAAAAGTGGCGCGTTAAGGGATATTCGGCGGATTTCTCGCGACAGTTGAGGGGATTGCGCACGCCTCATCCGCAATCCGCCTCTCTGCCCCCTGACTGGGGGCAAAGAGGAATCAATTGCGCAGAGGTCAGGTTCTGAGCACGCGGTAGACCGC
This sequence comes from Alphaproteobacteria bacterium, assembly GCA_030428915.1. Classification (GTDB taxonomy): domain Bacteria; phylum Pseudomonadota; class Alphaproteobacteria; order Rhodobacterales; family Rhodobacteraceae; genus Albidovulum. Next base: position 10,426 of record JAUIDM010000089.1, read on the forward strand.
CGGAATCACAAGAACCGTCAGCAATGTCGAAGAAACGAGCCCGAAGAGAAGCGAGATGGCGAGTCCCTGGAAGATCGGGTCGGTCAGGATCACAGCCGCGCCAATCATCGCGGCGAGCGCGGTCAGAAGGATCGGCTTGAACCGGATTGCGCCCGCCTCGATCAGGATCTCGGTCAGGGGCCGGTCGCGGTTCGGCGCATGGCGGATGAAATCGACGAGAAGGATCGAGTTCCGTACGATGATCCCGGCTAGCGCGATGAAGCCGATCATGGACGTGGCCGAAAACGGCGCGCCAAACGCCCAGTGGCCACCGAGGATGCCGATAAAGGTCAACGGGATCGGCGTCAGGATCACGAGCGGCACCTTGAACGAGCCGAACTGCGCCACGACGAGGATGTAGATACCGAGAAGCGCCACACCGAAAGCCGCGCCCATGTCCCGGAAGGTGACCCATGTCACCTCCCATTCCCCGTCCCAGAGAAGCGTGGGCCGGGTTTCGTCCTCGGGCTGGCCGTGAAGCGAGATTTCAGGCTTCGGAAGATCGGTCCAATCCTGCGCATCCAAGGCCTCTTGCACCGCGATCATGCCGTACAAGGGCGCCTCGAAATCGCCCGCCAGTTCCGCCGTCACCATTTCAGCAAAGCGGCCATTGTGACGGAAGATCGGATGCGATGCGGTTTCCTCATTCACCTCGACCACGTCGCCCAGTTCCACGACGCCCCGCGCGCCGGGCAGGACGTTGGCCGGGATCGGTGTCGTCAAAAAAGCCTCATCCAGCCTGCGTTCGCCCTTCGGCCGCTCGACCCGGATCGGGATCGGCTGCCGGCCCTCGCCGCGATGCGAATAGCCGACGGTCGTGCCCCCGTTCAGGATCGCGATCGTATCGAAGACATCGGATTCCTGAACCTGGAAGAACTCGGCATTGTCGGTCGAGATGGTGGTGCGCAGCCGCCGGGCGGGCTCGCCATAGGAATTGTCGATATCGACGATGAAGGGGACGGCGCGGAACGCCTCTTCGACCTTCGCCGCAACCTGACGGCGGGTTTCGGGGTCCGGCCCGTAGATCTCGGCCAGAAGCGTGGCCAGCACCGGCGGTCCGGGGGGCGGCTCGACCGTTTTCAGCGAGGTGCCTTCGGGCACAGGCAGGGCCATGATCCGTTCGCGGATATCAAGCGCGATCTCGTGGCTCGTCCGGTCGCGTTCGCCCTTGGGCAAGAGGTTGATCGCGACCTCGCCCATTTCGGGGCCGGCACGCAAATAGGAATGTCGGACGAGGCCGTTGAAGTTGAAAGGGGCCGCCGTACCGGCATGGGTCTGGACCGACCGAACTTCGGGCAGTTCCAGCACTGCTCGGGCGACCGCCTGCGCCACCGCATCCGTCGCTTCGACGGAGCCTCCTTCGGGCAGATCGATTGTCACCTGAAGCTCCGACTTGTTGTCGAAGGGCAGAAGCTTGACGGTCACGTCCTTGGTGTAAAAGAGCGCGAGCGACCCGAAGGTCAGAACCAGAACCGCGCCGATGAAGCCCCAGCTTCGCGACTTCGTCGCAAGAATCGGCCGGGCCACGGCGGAATAGGCGCGGCCAAGCGGACCGCCCTGTTCTTCCCCGTGCCCATGCGTGGCGGCCCTGCCGGCAACCTTCAGCATCAACCAAGGTGTGACCATGACTGCCACGAAGAAGGAAAAGATCATCGCTGCCGAGGCATTCGCAGGGATCGGCGACATGTAAGGGCCCATCAGGCCCGAGACGAAGAGCATCGGCAAGAGCGCCGCGACAACCGTCAGGGTCGCGACGATGGTCGGGTTGCCGACCTCGGCCACCGCGTCGATGGCGGACTGCCGACGGTCACGCCCGTCGTTCATGCCCCAATGACGCGCGATATTCTCGATCACCACGATGGCGTCGTCGACAAGGATACCGATGGAAAAGATCAACGCGAAAAGCGAGACGCGGTTCAGCGTGTAGCCCATGAGCCAGGAGGCGAAGAGCGTCAGCAGGATCGTCACCGGGATGACGACCGCGACCACCACCGCCTCGCGCCGGCCGATGGCCAGCCAGACCAGCGCGATGATCGACACAGTGGCCAGCGCCAGGTGATAAAGCAGTTCATTCGCCTTCTCGTTCGCGCTTTCGCCGTAGTCGCGGGTGACTTCAACCTCGATGTCATCCGGGATCAGGGTACCTTCAAGCGCATGGGTCATGTGCAGGATCGCCTCGGCGACGGTCACGGCGTTGGCCCCGGCACGCTTGGCGACTGCAAGGGTGACAGAGGGGCGGCGGACGAGGCCAGTCTCAGACCTGGTGA
>JAUIDM010000090.1 GCA_030428915.1 Alphaproteobacteria bacterium
ATCCCGCCATAGGCGTCGCGGTCGAAGAACCAGTCGGGCCGCGTGTCACGGTTGAGCCGGTGCGGGCCAATGCCGAGCGTCTGCACGACCCTGCCAATCGCGCCTTCGGCGACAAGTTCGGCAGCACGGGTGACGGCGGGCACCTCGAAGCGCTCCGAAAAGTCGATGGACCAGATCCGGCCTGTCGCGGACACCGTGGCCTTGATGGCGTCGAGTTGCTCCATCGTGGTGCAGCCTGGCTTGTCGGACAACACATCCTTTCCGGCCTCCATCGCCTTGACCGCCCAACCGGCACGGTCGCGCGGGATGCCGGACAGCAGGATGAGGTCGATGGCGGGATCGGCAAGAAGCGCCTCGGCACTATCCGCGCGCGGAACATCGGGAAAGCGGTTGAGAAAGCCCTCCTCGGTGCCCGGATGCCCGTCCGTCCACCAGCCGACGAAATCGGCGCCCGCGTCGATCATGTTCGCGGCCATGCCGTAGATATGGCGGTGGTCGATGCCAATGGCTGCAAAGCGAAGGGTCATTCGGTCAACTCCGTAACGCCGCCGCTGCGGGCGGATGTGATGATCGCGTCGATCAGGTCATGGGCGGGCAGCGCATCCTCGCCGCTGATGGCGGGTGCACGCCCCTCGCTCAGGGCGGCGGCGAAATCCTCGATCACGCCCTGGTGCCATTCATGGGTGAAGGCCATCGGATCAGCCCCGCCGCCCGTCCCCCCCACAAGGCCGAAGACCGCACGCTGTCCGTCCCTGCGGTGAAGGTGCAACTGGCCCGAACCCAGCCTTAGCGTGGCCTTGTCGAAATGCAGCGTGATGGTTTCCGCTTCCCCTGGGAAGCTGGCCGTGCTGGCCACCAGGGACCCGACCGCGCCATTGGCGAAGGTCAGCCCCGCGGTGACGAAGTCTTCCGCCTCCATCTCGTGAAACCGCGTGGTTGCCGCCATGGCGCGGACCGACCGGACAGGCCCGGCCAGCGACAGCGCCAGGTCGATCGTATGAATCGCCTGGCTGATCAGGACCCCGCCGCCGTCGCGGGCATAGGTGCCGCGGCCCGGCTCGTCATAATAGCCCTGATCGCGCCACCACGGCACGGCGATCTCTACCAGGCCGAGCATGCCCAGATCGCCGCTGGAAATGAGCTGCGCCGCCTTGCGCGATGCCTCGCGCATCCGGTGCTGAAAGACGACGCCAAGCATCACACCCGCCGATCGGCAGATCTCCACCACCTCGCGGGCCTCCGCCGCGTTCCGGCCCATCGGCTTTTCCAGAAGGATATGCTTCCCCCCCTCGGCCAGCGGCCGAATGATATCGGCCCGCGCATCCGGCGGGGTCAGGACGATCGCGAAATCCACATCCGGATCGGCGGCGACCGAGTCGAGGCTGCCGTAAACCTTGACCGGATGACCGGTCAGGGCCGCAGCCTTTCCAGCCAGCGCCTCGGCCCGGTCCCGGCTGCGTGCCTGGATGCCATGCAGGGCCACGCCGACGGCGTCGGCGCAAGCGGCAACATGGGTTCTTGCCACCATTCCGACACCGATCAGGACCGCCTTCCGCGGCGAGTCTTCAGCCATGAAAAGGCCCCTCTCCCTGTGCTTTGCAAGCTACCAGGCATGGATGGAACCCGGTTGTCAATGGTTTTACATACCGGTATACTGGCAAAGACGACCCGCGACAGGAGGCGACGCGTGAAACGGAATTCGGCAGCCATCGACACATCCTCGCTGTCCGTAACATCGCTGGATCTGTCGCGCCCGGCGGCTGAGCAGATCGCCTCGGCGCTCAAGGCCGCAGTGCTCAACATGCAGATCACGCCGGGCGCGATGATCTCGGAAAACGAGGTCGGCCAGCTCTTCGGCGCGAGCCGCACGCCGGTGCGGGAAGCCTTCGCGCAGCTCCGCGATGACGGGCTGGTCGTCACCTGGCCCAGCCGGGGCACTTATGTCTCCAAACTCTCGGAACACCAGATCCGGGGCGCCCAGTTCCTGCGCGAAGCGCTGGAGGTCGCAGTCGTCGAACGGCTCTGCGCCCAGGGGCTGTCGTCGGCCTCGGTGGATGCGCTGGAGGATGTGTTGGCCCGCCAGCGCGCCGCCATGGAGGCCGACGAGAAGCTGGAATTCCAGCAGCTCGACGACCGGTTTCACGTCCTGCTGGCCGAGGCCACGGGATTCGACCGGATCGGCGGGCTTCTGCTGCGGGAAAAGGCGGCGCTGGATCGTCTGCGGGTGCTGTCGCTCAGCGATCGCGGCCAGATGGCAAGGCTTCTGGCGGAGCATGACGGCATATTCGACTCGATCCGGCAGGGCTTCACCGGCCAGGCCCTCGACCGGATGCGGCGCCATTTGCGTCAGGTCCTGACAACATTGTCGGACCTGATCGACGCCAATCGTGAGTTTTTCGACGACTCCGAAGGATAAGCCATGATCCCGGGCCCGACCCTGCGCCCTGCCGCGCAGGCGCTTTATGACCGTGTGGCAGACTTGCCCATCGTTTCCCCGCACGGCCATTGCGATCCGCGATGGTGGTCGGGGGACGAGGCGTTCCCGGACCCCGCCGCGCTGCTGATCCAGCCCGATCACTACGTATTCCGGATGCTCTATTCGCAGGGCGTCTCTCTGGCCGATCTCGGCATCGGGCCGGGGGGCCAAGGGCGCGACCCGCGCGATGTCTTCCGGCTTTTCGCGCAGCATTGGGATGCGTTTCTCGGCACGCCGAGCCGCCAGTGGCTGGACTTCACGCTGTCCCGCACGCTCGGGGTGGAGACGCCGCTTTCGCCCGACACCGCCGACATAATCTACGATGAGATCGCCGCGAAACTTGCAACGCAAGCCTACCGCCCCCGCGCGCTGTTCGACCGGTTCGGGATCGAGGCGCTGGCCACCACCGACACCGCGACGGACCCGCTGGTGCATCACGCCGCGATTGCGGCCTCAGGCTGGACCGGACGGATCGTCCCGACCTTCCGGCCCGATGACGTGCTCAATCCTGCGCGCCCTGACCACCTCTCCTCACTCGCAAAGCTCGCCGCGATGACCGGGTGCGACCTGGGGCGCTACGCCGATTTCCTCGACGCCCTGCGCCAGCGGCGGACCGCGTTCCGCAATGCGGGGGCCACGGCGACCGATCACGACGTGCCGAACCTCGCGACCTGCTGGCTCGACCGGGACCGGATCGAGGCGCTGCATTCCCGCGCGGTCACCGGCACCCTGTGCGCGGACGAGGCCCGCGCCTATTACGGCCACATGCTGGTCGAGATGGCCCAGATGGCGGCTGAGGACGGCATGGTCATGCAGATCCACGCGGGCAGTCGTCGCAACACCAACGCGCCACTTTTCGCCAGCCACGGCCCCGACATGGGCGCCGACATTCCCGGCGCAATCAACTGGGTTGACGGAATGGCGGCGCTGCTCAACCGCGTCGGCAACGATCCGCGCCTTCGGGTGATCCTCTTCACGCTGGACGAAAGCGCCTATTCCCGCGAACTGGCGCCGATGGCGGGCCACTGGCCCTGCCTGCGGATCGGACCGCCCTGGTGGTTCCACGACAGCCTGAACGGGATGCGGCGCTATTTCGACCGGGTGGTGGAAACGGCGGGCTACCTCAACCTTGCCGGCTTCAACGACGACACCCGCGCCTTTCTGTCCATTCCCGCCCGACACGACACCTGGCGGCGCGCCGTTGCGCTGCATCTGGCCGACCAGGTGGAACGGGGCGTTCTGGTGCGCGCGGATGCAGAGCGGCTGGCGCCGATGCTGGCCCGCGGCCTCGCCCTCGACACCTACCGCCTGCGCGAAAGCTGATCCATGCCCCGCATCCTCCATCTCGGCCTTGGCAATTTCCACCGCGCGCACCAGGCCTGGCACACGACCCGCGCCGGGGGCTGGCAGATCACCGGCGTCGTGATGGGCAACCGCGCGCTTTTCGATTCACTGCGCCGGCAGGGCGGGGCCTACCACCTTGGTATTCGCGGGGCGCAAGGGCTCCACGTCGAGCGGATCGCGGTGCATGACCGGCTGCTTCTGGCGCGCGACGAACCGCAGGCGGTCATTGCCGCGATTGCGGACCCGGAGGTGGACATCGTCACCCTGACCATCACGGAAAAGGGCTACTGTCTCGGGCCGGACGGGCGGCTGGACCTTGCGAACCCGTCCATCGCCGCCGATCTGAACAACACGCCGCGCAGCGCCATCGGGATGCTGACCCACGGGCTTTGCCGGCGGAACACCCCGATCACCGTCGTCAGTTGCGACAACGTCTCCGGCAACGGCCACAAGCTGCGCGCGGCGGTTAAGGAATTCTCCCGTGCCGCCGGGCTGTCGCTGACCGCAGACATCCACTTCCTCGATACGATGGTGGACCGGATCACGCCCGCGACGACCGATGCGATCAGGGCGGAGATCGAAGCGGCCAGCGGTTTGACAGAGAGGGCCCCGGTGATGACCGAGGCGTTTTCCGAATGGATCATTGAAGACGATTTCGCAGGTCCGCGCCCCGCATGGGAAACCGCCGGGGTGGAGATCGTGCCCGACGTGGCCCCTTATGAGATGCGCAAGCTGCGTCTGCTGAACGCGGCCCATTCCTTCCTGGCCTATGCCGGGCTGCTGGCCGGGCACCGCTATGTGCATGAGGCAATGGCCGACCCCGCGCTACGCGCATCGGTGGAGCGGCTCTGGGACGAGGCGCAGGCGACCTTGCCGGAGGCCGTGCTGTCCACGACCCCAGCCTATCGCGCGGCCTTGGTCGAGCGGTTCGCGGTGACCGAGATGCGCCACGAACTGGCGCAGATCGCCTGCGACGGAAGCCTGAAACTGCACGAACGGGTGCTGCCGCTGATCGCGGGTTTGGATGACGCACCGCAGGCCCGGCAGGCCATTGCGGCATGGATCGCCTTCGTTCTGCGCAGGCGGGATACCGGCGAGGCGCTGCGCGATCCGAATGCGGACCGGATCGCCAACCTTGTCGAAGACAACCCGTCGACCCGCGCCCTGTGCCAAGCCCTGTCCGCTCTGATCGGTCTGCCGAAGGCATCCTCCGACTGGTTCGATAAGCTTGCCTCCGAGGTGGTCAGGCTACGCGGCTAGTTCCTCGGCCAGAAATTTCAGAACCGCCGCGCGCATGGCCGTAGTTTCCTCGTGGCCCGCATCCGGGTCAACGTGCATCACCAAACGTCCGCCCCTGGAATACGCGGCTTCCAGATCGTTCCGTGCGACCGCGACCGCCGCCTCGGGCGTCGACCAATCCTGCAAACCCACCCCGATCTGCAACGCGCGCGGCGCGATCAGCCCTGCGATCTGGCCCGTCCGTGCCACCGACAGAAGCCCCGGAACGGTCATGTAGTGCCCATGCCCGTCATGGGCGCCCCTTTCGATCAGCGTTGCCAAATCCGCGAAGGAGCAGAGTGCCGAACAGGCCCGGATGCGCGGTTCCAGCGCCGCCAGCCAGAAGGCCAGCGTGCTGCCCATGGAAAAGCCCAGGGTGCCGATCCGGTCGCCGCGCACCATGGGATGGGCGGTCAGGAAATCCACGCCCGCCACCTGCTCCGCCAACATCTGCGCGAAGAGGGGTTCGCCCTGCCACAGCGCGGCCTTGACGCGGGCACTTTCCCCCGGCTCGGCCCGCGCGCCGAAACAGGGCATTTCAATGCAAAGCGTGGCGATCCCTGCCGCAACCAGGTCCGGCGCATAGGGCGATTGCAGGGCCGGGCGACCATTCAGCAACTCGTCCCGCCCTATGTGGTACCGGTTTCCGTGGGCATGTGCATAGATCGCTGCGGGCACCGGCGCGTGGCCCTCGGGGGGACGCAGGAGGAAGGCGGGCACAGCCTCCCCACCCGCGTTGCGAAACAGCAGGTCCTCCAGTACCCATCCGTGATACCCCGAGTGCCCGAGCCGTTCGACCCCGGCAAAGCCCGCCCCCGGACACCCAGGGCCCAGCAGTGCCATCAGCCGCGCACGCAGGCCCACATCAGTCACCAACCGCGAACTGCCCGAACTGCCCACCGTAGAACAGCAGCGGCAGACCCTGCCGGACAGACGCCTTCAGCACCCGCGCCACGAGGATCGCATGATCTCCGCCATCGTATTCCGCGTAGCGTTCGCATTCGAACCGGGCAAGGCAGCCCTCGAGCAAGGGCGCACCGGAGTCACCCTGGCTCCAGTCTGCTTCACCGAACCCGTTTGGCGAGGCCGCGAAAGACCGGCAAACCGGCATCTGGTTCGCCGCGAGCACATGGATCGCCATATGCTCGGCCTCTGCAAAGAACGGGTACCGGCGAGAACTGCGCGCGACGGACCACAGCACCAGCGGCGGTTCCAGCGAAACGGAGGAAAAGCTGTTCGCCGTAACACCGACGGGGCCGTCGGGTGTCATCGCAGTTACAACCGTCACGCCCGTGGCGAACCGGCCAAGCGCATCGCGCAGCTCCCGCCCCATATCGGAGCCGGGTTGGAAATGCTGCATGGCGTCCTGCATTGTCATGGCACCTCCTGACCCCACGCGGCGGTAAGGATCTCGAACCAGGTTTCCCGGTCCATCCCGACGCCCACCGCGTCGGAAATCGTGCGGATGCGGCCAAGATTGTTGGTGCCCATCACGGGAGCGAGCTTCGCGGGATGCGCCAGCAGCCATGCGACGGCGACGGCGGTGGCATCGACGCCCTGTTCTGCCGCGATCCGGTCGAGCACGGCGCGCACGGCAGCGCCCTCTTGCCCGAATAGACGACCGCCACCAAGGGGCGACCACGCCATCGGGCGGATGCCGTGTTCCTGCATCCAGGCGATATCGCCGTCGATGAAGGGGGCGAAATGCAGCACGCTCGCCTCGATCTGATTGGTGCAGAGCGGCGTTTTCATCGCCGATTGCAGCAGCGTCCAGTCATTGAGCCTGAAGTTCGACACGCCCACGGCGCGGACCTTGCCCGAAGCCACAAGCCCATCCAGTGCAGCGCCAGTTTCATGATGGTCCATCAGCGGATCCGGCCGGTGGATCAAAAGCAGGTCTATCCGGTCCGTGGCCATGTTGGTCAGCGACGCCTCCACCGACGCGGTGACATGGACGGCGGAGGTATCGTAGTATTTCACCCGTTTGTCAGAATACTTCCCGATCGGGGCGACGATATCGCACTTGGTCACGATCTCGATCTTGTCACGAAGCCCCGGCGAAGCCTTCAGCGCCGCCCCCATGACGGCCTCCGCGCCGTAATCGCCATAGATATCGGCCTGGTCCATCGTGGTGATACCCTGGTCGAGGCAGGCTTCGATCTTGGCCTGGACATGGACGGGCGAGGTATCGGCATCATCGGCCACGCGCCACAACCCGTAGACAAGGCGGCTGATCTCCAGCTGGCCGGACAGGCTTAGTCGTTCGGTCATTTACGCTCTCCCGCGCCAAGCGGCGTCATCGGTGTTTCACGCGGCACGCGGCCATATTCCTGCGGCAGGGAACAGGTTTCGAGATGCGGCATGACCTTTTCCCCGAAGATCTTGCACTCCTCCAGATGCGGATAGCCCGAGAAAATGAAGGCCCGCATCCCCATCTTCTGGTAGGTTTCAATCTTGGTCATGACCTGATCGACCGATCCGACAAGTGCCGCGCCGCAGCCAGACCGCGCCCGGCCCACGCCGGTCCACAGGCTGGGTTCCACATAGCCGAACTTGTCGGCCAGTTCCCGCGCCTTGGCCTGATGGGCCACGCCGAGCGAGATGGAATCATGCGCCCGGTCGCGGATCAGTTTCCCGTACTCATCGTCGAGCTTCGAGACGATGTAATCGGCGTAGTCCCGCGCCTCTGCCTCGGTATCGCGCACGATCATGTGCACCCGCAGGCCGTAATCCAGCGTCCGGCCATAGCGCTCGGCCACTGTGTTCACGGCCTTCATCCGCTCGGCCAGTTGTTCCTCCGGTTCGGGCCACATCAGGTAGACGTCGCAATGCTGGCCGCAAAGCTCCAGTGCCGCGGGCGAATACCCCCCGAAATAGAGCAGCGGACCACCGGTCTGGTAGGGTTTGGCGGGGTCCGTCGTCAGCCCTTCGAACTGGTAGACGTCACCCTTGTAATTGATTTCGTCCTGCGTCCAGGCCTGTTTGAGGATCTCGACGACTTCACGCGACCGCTGGTAACGGAACCCGCTTTCTGCCACCTCGCCGGGAAAATCCGAACTGATGATATTGACCGTCAGGCGCCCCTTCAGCATGTGATCGAGCGTCGCGATGGTCCGCGCCAGCATGATCGGCTGCATCTCACCGCAGCGCACGGCGGCCAGCATGTTGATGCGGTCGGTGATCGGGGCGTTACCCGCAACGAAACTCAGCGTGTCCTGCCCCACCTGATAGGAGGACGGGCAGAGGATGTTGCGGAAACCCTGCTGCTCGGCCTCGCGCAAAATAGCGGAACAATGCTCCCAGCTCGACCGCAGGGCACCGTCGGGTACGCCGAGGAACTGAGAGTCGTCGGAACAGAGCGCTGCGAACCAGGAGACCTCCGCCGCATCCAGATCATGGGATGTGATAGGCACCACCGTCATGTAAACATTCCTCCCGCATACCTTGTTTCCCTCTTGCGTAGCATCGGGCATTTAGTAGATCAATGGTGTATCAATTCAGCCTTCGGAGAGCCCGATGCCCCCGTCCACATCCGGTGGAGCCCTGCCGATCTACGTGCAAGTCAGCGAAATGCTGATCCGGGATATCGCCGCTGGAATGCTGGTCGACGGCAGCCGCCTGCCGCCAGAGCGGGACATGGCGAAATCGCTGGAGATCTCCGTCGGCACCCTGCGCAAGGCCCTCTCGGAGCTTGAAAGCCGCGGGTTGCTGGACCGGCGCCACGGATCGGGAAATTATATCAGATCAAAGCCGACGCCAGAGGGCATCTATGCCTTCTTCCGGCTGGAACTGGTCGGTGGCGGCGGATTGCCCACGGCACGTGTGCTCGACGTCACCCGGATGGCCAAGCCCGCTGACCTGCCCCGCTTCGGTACATCAATCGAGGCGCACCGGATTCGCCGCCTGCGATTCCTCGGCCCGCAACCGGCGGCGGTCGAGGAAATCTGGCTGGACGTCAGCCACGCCGACCGCATCGCGCCCGAGGATCTGTCCCATTCGCTTTACCTTTTCTACCGCGAGACGCTCGACCTCTGGATCACCGGCTACGAGGACCAGGTGGGCGTTTCCCCCTGCCCCGATTGGGCGCCACGGGAATTCGGCCAGCCACCGGGCGCGCCCTGCGGGCTGGTGGAACGCCAGAGCCGCGCGCGCGATGGCAGCGTCGCCGAGGTCTCGCGCAACTGGTTCGACAGCAACGTGGCGCGCTATGTCGCCCGCATGAGGTAATCCATGACCACCCCCCTGCGTTACGGCATCATCGGCTGCGGCATGATGGGCCAGGAACATATCCGCAATATCGCCCTGATCGACGAGGCCGAGGTCGTGGCAGTGTATGAGCCCGATCCCTCCATGCGGGCCGAGGCCGCCGGGCTGGTGCCGGGCCTGCGCTTTGCCGACAGTATCGCCGATCTGCTGGCGATGGAGGAGGTCACCGCGCTTCTGATCGCTTCCCCCAATTACCTCCATGTCGACCAGTTGGAGGAGATTGCCCGCACCCGGCCGCTGCCCGTTCTCGTGGAAAAACCGCTCTTCACCGATCCTGACGATGCACGACGTATCGCGCGGATCGAGGCAGACTATCCGCATCTGATCTGGGTCGCGATGGAATACCGCTACATGCCGCCAATTGCCGCGCTTCTGGACCAGGCAGAGGCAGCGACCGGCGGCATCCGGATGCTGACGATCCGCGAACACCGCTTTCCGTTTCTTGAAAAGGTCGGGGACTGGAACCGGTTCAACAGCAAGACCGGCGGGACACTGGTCGAGAAATGCTGCCATTTCTTCGACCTCATGCGGCTCGCCCTAGGGTCGGACCCGGTGCGCGTCATGGCCTCAGGCGGACAGGCGGTGAACCACTTTGACGAGCGATATGGCGGGCAAACGCCGGACATCTGGGACAATGCCTATGTGATCGTCGACTTCGAGAACGGCGCCCGGGCGATGCTGGAACTGTGCATGTTCGCCGAAGGCAGCTGCTACCAAGAAGAGATTTCCGCCGTCGGACCAACCGGCAAGATCGAGGCACTGGCGCCCGGTCCCGGCCGGTTCTGGCCCGCGCATCTCGGCGCGCCGCCGGTACCGAAACTGATCATCAGCCCGCGCGATCCGAAGGGTCCGCGCGAGTTGGAGATTCCCGTCGACCCCGATTTGCTGGAAGCAGGCGATCACAATGGCTCCACCTTCTACCAGCACAGGTTTTTCGCCGAAGCGGTGCGCAGCGGCGGGCATCCGCATGTGTCCCTGTCGGATGGGGCCTGGGCCGTGCGGATCGGGCTTGCGGCGCAGGAATCGGCGCTGACCGGCCGTGCCGTTCTGCTATAGCAAGGCGCATGATGACCGCGGATATCCTCACCCTTGGCGAGGCGCTTATCGAATTCATGCGCCAGCCCGATGACGGCGACCGGGTGCTCTACGAACAGGGCTTCGGTGGCGACAGTTCCAACACCGCCATTGCGGCGGCACGGCAGGGGGCATCGGTCGGCTATCTGTCCGCTGTCGGCGATGACCTCTTCGGGCAAGCGCTGCGCGAACTCTGGCGGCGCGAGGGGGTTTCGGATGCGCATGTCCTGACCCGCGCGGGCGACCCCACCGGCGCCTATTTCGTGCAGCCCCACGCATCGGGCCGCCATTTCAGCTATGCAAGGCGCGGATCGGCGGCGAGTCTCTACGGCCCGGATGACCTGCCGGAAGCGGCAATCGCCCAGGCGAGGGTGTTGCATACATCGGGCCTGTCGCAGGCGATCAGCCCCACGATGCGGGCAGCAGTCAAGCGCGGCGCCGCAATCGCGCGCGCAAGCGGCACGCTGTTTTCCTTCGACACCAACCTGCGGCTGAACCTGTGGTCACTGGAGGACGCCAGATCCGCTGCGGAGGAAATCCTGCCGCTGGCCGATATCGTCTTCCCCTCCGATGACGAGGCGGAAAAGCTGACCGGCCTGACCGATCCCGACGCGATCCTCGATCACTACCTTAGCCATGGCGCGCGGATCGTGGCGCTGAAACGCGGCGACAAGGGCGCGATGATCGCAACGCCCGAGATACGGCTGACGATCCCCCCTGCCAAGACGACACCGGTCGATTCCACCGGTGCGGGCGACAGCTATGCCGGGGCGTTCCTCGCGTATTATCTTGAAACCTTGGACATCGAGGCAGCAGGGCGGCTGGCGGCGGAGGTCGCGGCGGGCACGGTCAGCGGCTTCGGGGCAATCACACCGATCCCCCGCCGCGACCAGGTCTGGCCCGCCTGATCCAGCTTGAACCCGCAGGCGGTGCCAACCGCGCGGTTACGGGATATCTTTACCGGCTGCTGAACAATCGGGTGTATCGGGGCGAGGCCCTACACAAGGGCAAGGCCTATCCCGGAGAGCATGATGCCATCATCGACGCAGACCTCTGGGATCGCGTGCATGCAATCCTGCAGGGAAGCCCCCGCAAGCGGGCCAACAACAGCCGCGCGCAAACTCCTGCTCTCTTGAAGGGGCTGATTTTCAGCGAAAATGGCGCGGCAATGACGCGGACCAACACGAAGAAGGGAACGAAGCTTTATCGCTACTATGTGTCCATGGACGTGATAAAGAGCCGCGAGACAGGCGAGGAAACCGCGCCGATGCGGTTGGCCGCCGGAATGGTCGAGGACGCGGTCGTCACCGAAATTCGGCGCATCCTGCAAACGCCAGAGGTCGTCACGCAGGTGCTGGCCGCCCTGAAGCGCGGCGGCGGCGGAGCATCGGAGGCGGATGCGATCGCTGCCCTGCACCAGTTCAACGCGCTCTGGTCACAACTCTTCCCGCCGGAACAGGCCCGCATCATCATGTTACTGGTGCGTCGCGTCACGGTCACCACCGCCGGGCTCGAGGTCGACATTCGCCGCGAGGGCATTGCGGGCGTCATCCGCGAAATGCTCGCGCCCCGCAGGCTGGAGGCTGCAGAATGACCAAGCCAAACGATACGATCCGCGTGCTGACTCCCCTGACGGTGCGCAAGAAGAATGGAAGGCCGAAGATCATGCCGCCCGCCGACTATCGACCGAGCGAGGAACTGGCGCAGGATCCCCACATCCTGCGGGCCATTGGTCGCGCATGGGGTTGGCGGCGGCGCATGGATGCCGGTGAGTTTGCCACCATTCAGGAACTGGCCGAAGCCGTTGGACTGGCGGAGCGCCATGTCAGCCGCCAGCTACGCCTCGCCTATCTGGCGCCGGAGGTGCTGAAGCGGCTGACCTGCGGGCGGGAGGCGTCGGCGGTCAGCCTCTATGATCTGTGTTTTCTGGCAGGGGAGACTTGGGGCTACCAACTGCGGACGGCTTTTGGTCTCATTGAGTGATGCCCTGCAGGCTGATGCGTTACGTCAGCGCCACTGCCTTGGTTGTCTCGAGCAAGTGCCCGGCAGCTTTCACCGCCTCAACATGTTCTGGGTCTGCAAAGAAGTTCTCGAAGGTCTTCAAGTTGTCTGCCTCGAACAGACAGTAAATGGATGCGGTGTTATCAAGGTCATGACCGCAGTAGATGTCCTTGATGCCCGCAGCGGCGCGGGCCGGGGCATATGTGCGCGCACCGGGGTCATCCGGTCACGGATTCCGATAACATCCGGTCACTCGTTCCGATTTGATCCGGTCACGGATTCCGGGGTTTC
>JAUIDM010000486.1 GCA_030428915.1 Alphaproteobacteria bacterium
AGCGCAGGCGTGCCCGCTGACATTCCTGCCTCCTGCAACCGCCGCGCCAATTCGGCGAAGGTGCGTTTGCCCATGAAGATTACCGTCGTGGCCGTCGGATCCGCGAGGGCGGCCAGGTTCAGATCCTCGGGCAGCGCGCCCGTCACGTCGTGGCCGGTCACGAACTGTACCCGCCTTGCCGTCAGCCGGCGTGTCAGCGGTATCCCCGCCGCCGCCGCCGCCGCCATCGCCGATGTCACGCCCGGAATGATCTCGTAACCGATCCCGGCCTCGCGGCAGGCGATGATCTCTTCCTCAAGACGCCCGAAGAGCCCGCTGTCGCCCGATTTCAGCCGTACAACCTTCGCGCCCGACTTCGCGTAGTCCACCAGCAACCGGCTCACATGGTCCTGCTTGGGCGAGGCCCGCCCCGCCCGTTTACCGACGCCGACCATGTCCGCCCCCGCCCGTGCCTTGGCGAGGATCGGACCGGACGACAGGTCGTCAAAGAGAACGGCATCGGCGGTCGAAAGCCGGTCCACGGCTTTCAGCGTCAGGAGTTCCGGATCGCCCGGTCCGGAAGACACGAAACTCACAAACCCCGTCATGTCGCCTCCGCGATCAGGTGAAAGAATGTGCCGGTCGCATGGCCCCGGCGCGACCCGGTTTCGGGTACGGGGGCGCCACCCGCATCGACGACCCGCGCCAGCGCCATATCCGGCTGCTCGAGAATCGTCGAGTAGTGAAATTCATGGCCTCTGAGGCGCGCACCCGGGCCGTGGCCCGGCATGGGCGCGGCGAGTTCGGCCAGACGGTAGCCCAGATGCATCTTCCGTTTCTCGAAAGAAGTGACGAGGCCCAGAAGTCCCGCCATTTCATGGCGCGCGCCATCGCGGTCGACGATCGCCGTCCCCATAGCCATGTACCCTCCACACTCCCCATGGACCGGGCGGGTTTCGGCAAATCGCTGCAAACCCCGCCGGAATCGCCCGGAGTTCGAAAGCCTTCCGCCATGCAGTTCGGGATAGCCCCCCGGCAGCCAGCAGCAATCGGCGCTGTCGTCGGGCGCCTCGTCGGCCAAGGGCGAAAAAGGCAGGATCTCGGCCCCCGCCGACCGCCATCCATCAAGAAGATGCGGATAAACGAAGGAAAAGGCCGCATCGCGGGCCAGCGCGATGCGTTGCCCTGGCGGGACCACCGCGACCGGCCTGGATGCGGCCAGCCGCGTTCTCCCTGCCGCCGCCCGCAATCCGTCCAGATCGAGATGCGCGGCCACGAATTCCGCAGCATCGGCGATGATCCGATCGAGTTCCGGTGTCTCCTCGGCCTGCACCAGGCCAAGATGCCGCTCCGGCACCTCGATCGAAGGCCGGCGTGGCAACGCGCCAAAAACATGCATGCCGACCAATTCCATCCCCGCGCGCACCAAGGCTTCATGCCGGGGCGAGGCCACGCGGTTCAGCACCACACCCGCCACATTCACATCCGGCCGCATGCGGGAAAATCCCAACGCGACCGCCGCCGCTGACTGCGCTTGGCCGGAGACATCGAGCACCAGCACAACCGGCCAGCCGGTCAGGGCCGCCAGATCGGCCGAGGCGCCCGTGCCTGCCTCGCCCGCCTGCGCCACGCCGTCGAAAAGTCCCATCGACCCTTCGGCAAGCACCAGATCCGTGCCTTCAGCAGAACCGGCCAGCCCGGCGATACGGTCCGCGCCCATCGCCCAGGTGTCGAGATTGACCGAAAACCGGCCGGATGCGGCCCGGTGAAAGGCAGGATCGATATAGTCCGGCCCCGATTTGAAAGGCTGTACCTCAAGCGCCGAAGCCCGGAACGCGCCCAGAAGCCCCAGCATCAGGGTCGTTTTGCCGGTGCCCGAGGCGGGTGCCGAGATGATCAGGCCCGGCGGGATCATTGCGAGTCCGGGAACCTTGGATGGGTGCCCACGGGCCGGTAGCGGCGGTCGTAATCGCCGGCATAGAGCCTGCTTTCATCGAAATCCTCGGCCCCGATGGACCGGCCGACAAAGATCAGCGCCGTGCGCTCCATCTCCGCCCCCACCGCCGTCTCCAGCGTGTTCAACGTCGCCCGCACGATGCGCTGGTCGGGCCAGCTTGCGCGCCAGATCACCGCGACCGGGCAATCGGCGCCATAATGCGGGGTCAGTTCCGCCACCACCTTCTCTAGCACGTGAACCGAAAGGTGGATCGCCAGAACCGCGCCGGTCCTGGCGAAATTCTCCAGCGTCTCGCCGGGCGGCATTGAGGTCGCCCGGCCCGAGGTCCGGGTCAGCACCACCGATTGCACCACGCCCGGCAGGGTCAGTTCAGCCCCAAGCGCTGCGGCCCCGGCAGCGAAGGACGGCACGCCCGGCGTCACGTCATAGGGAATGCCCAACTCGCGCAGACGGCGCAGTTGCTCGCCCATCGCCGACCAGACTGACAAATCGCCCGAATGCAGCCGCGCCAC
>JAUIDM010000487.1 GCA_030428915.1 Alphaproteobacteria bacterium
GCCCTGCGGCCCCTCGACCAGAACCGCCGACAGGATCGCGCCCACGCGGCCCGCGTCGGACCCGTCGGCATTGACGATGCCCGACAGCACATAGCGCTGCATCACCTGCGTGGCACCGGGCGCGATCTGCCGCTGCTTGGTCCGCCCGGTCACGAGCTTTGCCCGCGAAAATGCGCCCGCCATCTCACCCGCCAGCGTTTCCGCAATCGCTTTCCGCCCCTCGGCCCAGTGGCCGGTCAGGGTCAGGAAATCCGCATCCTCGGCAAAAAGCGCGGCAATGGTACGCGCATCGCGCGCCGACCAGGCATTGGCGAAGGCGCGGGGGAAGGCGTCGGGGGCGGGCAGGCTCACTGGTTCACCTCCACCACCTTGCCGGGGTTCAGGATGCCGTCGGGGTCGAGCGCCCGTTTGATCCGCGCCATGACCTCCCAGGCCTCGCCGTGTTCCATCGCCATCAGCCCCTTCTTGCCCATGCCCACCCCGTGTTCCCCGGTGATCGTGCCGCCGAGGCGCAACGCGCGTTCCGCCATGCGATGCGCCAGCGTCTTGGCGGTCCGCAACTCCGCCTCGTTCCCGCGTTCGATCAGAAGAATGGCGTGGAAGTTGCCATCCCCGACATGACCAAGGATCGGGCCGGGAATGCCGGAGGCCGCGATGTCCGCCCGCGTTTCGCGCACAGCCTCTGCCAGCCGCGAGATCGGGACGCAGATATCGGTGACAAGCCCCATGCAGCCGGGCCGGAAAGCGATGCAGGCCGGATAGGCGCCGTGGCGCATCTTCCAGAGCCGGTTGCGGTCCTCCGTCGTCGTCGCCCAGTCGAAATGCGCGCCGCCCATCTCGGCCACGACCTCGCCGAACCGCTGCGCATCCTCGGCGGCCGAACTGTCGGAGCCGTGGAATTCCACCATCAGATGCGGCTTTTCCGGCATCGTGGTGCCATTGGCTGCGTTGAAGGCGGCGGCTGCGGTTTCATCCAGGAATTCGATCCGCGCCATGGGAATGCCCATCTGGATCGTCATGATGACGGTCTGGACGGCGGATTCGAAATCCTCGAAGGCACAGACGGCGGCGGAAATCGCCTCGGGCTGGCCATGGAGCCTCAGCGTCAGTTCGGTGATGATGCCGAGCGTGCCCTCGGAACCGGCGAAAAGCCCCGTCAGATCGTAGCCGGCCGAAGATTTGCGTGCGCCCGATCCGGTGCGGATAACGCGCCCGTCCGCCAGCACCACCTCCAGCCCCATGACATTGTCGCGCATGGTGCCATAACGCACCGCCGTGGTGCCAGAGGCGCGGGTGGCGGCCATGCCGCCGAGCGAGGCATCGGCGCCGGGATCGACGGGAAACATCAGGCCTGTCGTCCGCAGCTCGGCGTTCAGCGCCTCGCGCGTGACTCCGGGCTGGACCACGGCCTGCATGTCCTCCGCCCGCACCGCCAGCACGCGGTTCATCCGCATCATGTCGAGCGTAATCCCGCCGCGCACCGCCAGAGCGTGGCCTTCAAGTGACGTGCCGGTGCCCCAGGCGATTACCGGGCAGCGATGCCGCGCGCAGGTGGCGACGATGCGCGCGACCTCTTCTGTCGTCTCGGGATAGGCCACCGCATCCGGCAGAGTTTCGGGAAACCAGGCCTCGTTCTGCCCGTGCATCGCACGTTCGGCCTTGGACCGCGCGAGGCGATCTCCTAAGAAGGTGGCAAGTTCGGCAAGTGCTGCGTCGTGGGGCATGAAAACCTCGGGGGGCGGGCGCGGCGACCCTAGGCCAAGCGGGCCGCCCGGGGAAGCCCCGAGAGGATGGGCCTGCGGATTTGTGCCGGGTGACGGAAGAACCCCCGAACTGGCTTGGCCGACAGGCGTCGGCGGTCCGCGCCGAACTGGCACGGGCACTAAGCGCCATGCGCAAACGGGGCCCGAGCCAGATCCAGTTCTGGTTCATCGCGCTGGCGATCGGCATCGCGGCGGGCTTTGCGGCCCTTGCCTTCCGCAAGGGGATCTCGGCGCTTCAGACATTCATTTACGGCAGCGACGATCTGCGCCTCGCCTCGGTTGCGGGCGAGTTGCCCTGGTGGTGGGTGCTGGCAATTCCGATCCTCGGCGGTTTGGTCGTGGGGCTGATCCTCGACCGGTTCACACCGGACGGTCGGGTCCGGGCGGTGGCCGATGTGATCGAGGGCGCCGCGTTGAACGAGGGACGGGTAGAGCGGCGCGCCGGCCTCGCCTCTGCCGCCGCCTCTCTCATCACGCTCTCTTCCGGCGGGTCGTCCGGTCGCGAGGGGCCGGTCGTGCATCTGGCCGCGGTGATATCGACCTGGGTATCGAACCGGATCAATGCGAACGGGATCACCGGGCGCGACCTTCTGGGATGTGCTGTGGCGGCGGCGGTGTCAGCCAGTTTCAATGCGCCGATCGCGGGGGCGATATTTGCGCTGGAAGTGGTGCTCAGGCATTT
>JAUIDM010000488.1 GCA_030428915.1 Alphaproteobacteria bacterium
GCGTTTCAGACGAATGATGCGGCATGGCCGCTCTGGCAGACTCTACCTTGCCGGTTTCCTGTTTTCCGCAGCCGCGCTCGTCATAAACACGATAATCGTTCTGATGACCGGTTATAGGACCATCTTCGGACCGCAGCCCTTCGGCACCCTTCAGGTGGCCGCCGGCGCGCTGTCGTGGCTTTGCCTGTGGCTGTGGATCGTGCTGCTGTTCGTGCGGCCGCGCATTCATCGAAGGCGGCGGCTCTGATCGCGGCCTCCGTTTCGGGATTGCATCGGCGAAGGGCTTCTATATCCATAACGCCATGATCCGCGCCGCCAATCTTTCCCTTCTGGTTTTGTTCCCGCTGTCATGGTTCGCGCCGCTGCTGAAGGCCGGCCTGCTGCCGTTCTTCGATCTGGATACGATCTCTGTCGTGACCGGTTTGCAGGCGCTGTGGGAAAAGGATGTGATCCTCGCGCTGCTCGTGACGTTCCTTGCCGTCTTCGCGCCCTACATGAAGACGATCGGGCTAGCCCTGGTGCAGTTTCGCCTTGCCTCGCCGCGCATACTGGGTGTCCTGCACCTGCTGGGCCGGCTGGCAATGGCCGACATTTTCCTGATTGCACTGTACATCGTGCTGGCCAAGGGTGTGGGCTTGGGCCGGATCGAGACGGCCTGGGGCCTCTATCTTTTCACCGGCTGCATTCTTGCCAGTCTCGCGGTCTCCTATTTCACCGAACGGGCGCGGCTGCCGCGCAAGGCGGGCTGACCCTACCCCAAGCCCTTTTTGCGGTGCGCCGCGTAAAGCTGCGCCATAGCCGATGATGCGAGGCGGGAGATCATGCCATCGGCTCGGCTGGTCAACACGATCGGGACGCGGGCGCCGATGACAATGCCAGCCGATTCCGCGCCGGCGAGATAGACGAGCTGCTTGGCGATCATGTTTCCGGCCTCAAGGTCAGGCACGACAAGGATGTCGGCATCACCGGCCACCTCGGAATCGATGCCTTTCGCCTCGGCTGCCCGTCTCGAAACCGCGTTGTCGAAGGCGAGCGGGCCATCCAGAACCGCCCCGGTGATCTGGCCCCGGTCCAGCATCTTGCAGAGAGCGGCCGCCTCTATGGTCGAGGGCAGTTTGGTATAGACCGTCTCGACCGCCGACAGGAGCGCCACCTTGGGGCGGCCGATGCCAAGGGCATGAGCGAGGTCTATGGCATTCTGGACGATGTCGCGTTTGGTATCCAGGTCGGGGGCGATATTGATCGCGGCGTCAGTGATGAACAGCGTCTTGGGGTAGTGCGGCACGTCGAGCGCGAAGATATGGCTCATGCGCCGTTCGGTCCTGAGGCCCTTGTCGCGGTCGACGGCGGCGGCCATCAGTTCGTCGGTATGGAGCTTGCCCTTCATCACGACCTCGGCCCGGCCCTCGCGCACCAGTTCTACCGAACGCTCCGCTGCAGCATGGCTGTGCGGCGCCTCGACGATCTCGATGCCCGCAAGCGTCGCGCCAATCTCGGCGGCCGTCGCCGCGATCTTGTCGGGCGGCCCCACCAGAACGGGCACGATCATGCCTTGCGAAGCTGCCTCGAGCGCACCGCCCAGCGACAGCGCGTCGCAGGGATGGACGACCGCCGTGCGGACGGCGGGCAAGTCATGCGTGGCAGCGATAAGGTCCTTGAACTGAGCCGCCGGCGGATGAAGCTCACCCGTGGCGGGCAACGCGCGCGGGCGGCGGACTTTTTCCGACGGTGCCTCGACCTCCACCTCGCCAGTGATCGCAACCTCGCCCGAGTCCAGCGTGCAGGTACATGTCAGGGTCAGCCGCCGATCCTGTTCCTTGGCCTCGACCCTAACCCTGACATCGAGCTTGTCACCCACCGCGACCGGCCGGTGATAGGTCAGCCGCTGCGCCAGAAGCCGTGTCCCCGGCCCCGGCAATTCCGTGCCAAGGACCGAGGCAATCAGCAGACCGCCCCACATGCCGTGGGCGATCATGCCTTGGAATATGTCCGACCGCGCGTAATCCGCGTCGATATGGGCCGGATTCGCGTCGCCCGACATGGCGGCAAACAACGCGACATCTTTGGTGGAAAGCTTCCGCACCAGCCGCGCGCTGTCGCCGACGACGATTTCATCGAAGGTCCGGTTCTCGATATACTGCATGGCCCATCCCGCTTGCCTTTGCCGGCGGCACGGCCAGCGCCGCCATCGTGACCCGACCTGCGCCCGGTTCCAAGACCCAACATGGCGTTTTCACGACGACGGTTCCGGGCAGGTGTGTTCATCCAACGCCACCTCTTGCCGGGGCAGTCCGCTTCGTGCAGGTAAGGCGCATGGCGAAATCTGGCCCCTCTTTCTCCTGCACGGAATGCGGCGCGGTTCACACCAAGTGGTCCGGGCGTTGCGATGCCTGTGGCGCTTGGAACTCGATCGTCGAGGAGGCGCCACTGTCCGCTGGACC
>JAUIDM010000489.1 GCA_030428915.1 Alphaproteobacteria bacterium
CAGACCACGAGGCACATCGCGATGGCCAGAAAGAAGGTGACATTCGCAGGCGCGCCCCGGAACATGGCGGTTTCGGCGGTCGAGAACATATCCTGGAAAGTGGGCAGTTTCGTCGCTTCGGGGAAGCGGGCGGTTGCCGGGTCCATTGCGCCTTGCGGACGCAGGATGTTCACCAGCACGTAGTTCAGAAGGGCGGCGGCGATGAAGTTGAACATGATCGTGGTGATCACGATATGGCTGCCGCGCTTGGCTTGCAGATAGGCCGGGATCAGCGCCCAGAGTGCGCCGAAGATGGCGGCTGACACGGTTGCGCCCACAAGTGCCACATACCAGTTCGGCCATGGGATATAGAGACAGGCGAGCGCCACACCCAAACCGCCGATCATCGCCTGACCTTCGCCACCGATGTTGAACAGCCGCGCATGGAAGGCGACGGCCACGGCAAGGCCGGTGAAGATGAAGTTGGTCGCGTAGTAGAGCGTATATCCCCATCCAGACGACCGCATCAGTGCGCCGTCGACCATCAGCTTGAACGCGGCAACCGGGTCTTCGCCGATGCCGATGATCACCAGTGCCGACAGGATTGCGGCAAGGATGAGCGAGATCAGGGGGACAAGGACCGCGTCGGCCCAGCCGGGCATCTTATCCATTTTTGTCGCTCTCCTCGGGATCTTTCTTGGTGTCGGGAGTCTTGGGCCTTTCCGGCGTCGACTGGTGGATCGTCGCGCTGAAACCGCCAATGCTGATCGAGTCCGTTTTAGCGGGCGGCGTTTCGACATCGATCGGATCGGTGCTGACCGAAATCGATTCTTCTTCCTGTCCGGTGGGCTGCGGGCTGTCCGGGTCCGGCGCAGCAGCGTTCTCGGTCACCATCGCATCCTCGCTGGCCTTGGACTCGGTGGTGAGTTCTGTCGCTGGCTCTTCGGCCGGAGCCTCGGACGTGACTGTCTCGGTTTCTACCGGCGCATCATCCTGCGCGTCTGCGGCATCTTCGGGCGCATCTCCTTCTGCGGCCTCTTGCACCTCTTCCTCGGTCATCGCCATCGGCGATGCAGGAATGGTCGCATGCACCGTGTCAGTGATCCCGGCCATCAGGAGACCCAGTTCCTGTTCGTTGGTCTCTGACGGGATGCGTTCGCCCATGATCTGGCCGTCGAACATCACCGCGATACGGTCGGAGAGCGAGAAGATCTCGTCGAGTTCGACCGACACCAACAGGATCGCCTTGCCCTCGTCGCGCAGGCGGATGATCTGTTGGTGGATGAATTCAATCGCGCCAATATCGACGCCGCGGGTCGGCTGGCCGACAAGCAGGATGTCCGGGTTGCGCTCAATCTCGCGCGCCAGAACGATTTTCTGCTGGTTGCCGCCCGAGAAATTGCGCGCAGCCAGCTTGGGGTTCGGCGGGCGCACGTCAAAACGCTCCATCTTGGCGGCAGCTTCGGCCTTGATCGCGGCATTGTCCATCAGCGGGCCGCTTTGGATCTTGGGATCGCGGTGGTAGCCGAATACCGTGTTTTCCCACGCCGCGAAGGACATGATCAGCCCCTCACGGTGCCGGTCTTCGGGCACATGGGCGATTCCCCGCGCGCGGCGCGATTGACCGTCTGAATGCTTCCCGGTGAGATCGATCTGTTGCCCGTTCACACGGATCGTGCCGGTGGCGTTGGCATAGCCGCCCAATACCTCGAGCAGTTCGGACTGGCCGTTGCCCGCAACCCCGGCGATGCCAAGGATTTCGCCCGCCCGCACATTGAGCGAGATTCCCTTTAGCCGTTCGACGCCCTTGTCGTCGGTGAGGCGCAGGTTTTCGACTTCGAGGATCGGCTTGCCCGGTTCGGCGGGTTTCTTGTCGACCTGCAGCAGAACCTTGCGCCCGACCATCATCTCGGCGAGCCGTTCCGGGCTGGTTTCCGAGGTCTTGACCGTCGCCGTCATCTCGCCACGGCGCATCACCGACACGGTGTCCGTGGCTTCCATGATTTCGCGCAGCTTGTGGGTGATCAGGATGATCGTCTTGCCCTCTTTGCGCAGGTTGTCGAGAATGCGGAAAAGGTGGTCGGCCTCGGCGGGCGTCAGAACGCCGGTCGGTTCGTCGAGGATGAGGATGTCGGCCTGACGGTAGAGCGCCTTGAGGATCTCGACGCGCTGCTGGTGGCCGACACTGAGGTTCTCGATGATCGCGTCAGGGTCGACGTTCAGTTCGTATTCTTCGGCCAGTTGCTTCAACACGCCGCGCGCCTTGTTCAGCGACGGGCGGAGCAGGGGGCCATCCTCGGCACCGAGGATCACGTTCTCAAGAACGGTGAAATTCTGCACCAGCTTGAAGTGCTGGAACACCATGCCGATGCCCGCCTTGATCGCGGCCTGGCTGTCGGGGATCTGGGTTTCCTTGCCATTGATGAAAATCTGGCCGGAATCAGCTTTGTAAA
>JAUIDM010000091.1 GCA_030428915.1 Alphaproteobacteria bacterium
AGATTTCGCCCGCTTCGACCTGATCGTCGGGATGGATGCCGATAACATCGCCGCGCTCGAGGCGATGCGCCCGGCAGGCAATACCACGCGCCTGCGGCTCATGCTCTCTTACCTTGACGGCGAGGGCAAAACAGATGTGCCGGACCCGTACTTTACGCGCGATTTCGGGGCTGCCTTTGATCTGATCGAAGTGGCGGCCGAGGCGATGGTGGCGGGATACAGCCAGAGATAACGTCAAGGCGTGCAGATGCGTTCTGCCGTCGCTCCGAATGCGATGTAGCGCTCCCAGAAAGCCTGATGCGCGTCACTGCCGGACATTCGCACTTGATCTGCTCTCGCCGGATCCTCGAAGAACTTGGCCGCCAGCCGCTGGTCAGAACTGGTCAGCGTCATGTTCGCCACGCGCTGAATACATTCGCAGAGCAGCGGATTTGCCACGCGGTTCGCCTGCTGGCATGCCCGGTCCATGGGGCCGGCCGTGACGCATTCCGGGGCCAGAATTGCGAAAGCTGCAAGCAAGGCTGGTTTCATCCCACCGTCCCGTCACCCGTAAACACCGCCGGTTGACCCGGACTTTTTTGCGGCCACAATTAAGCATGAATAACCTGACGGCGCAACCGAGGCGCCGGATTAGGCGAGAATCCGGGCCGGATAGCCTTCCACTTTCAATGCTGTCAGGATCGCCTCGGGCGCGGCCGTCGTTTTCACCTCGGCCGTTTTCGCGTCGAGATTGACGATAACATCGGCCTTGCTGTCGAGGTCGATGATCGTGCGTTCCACGGTCGCCTTGCAATGGCTGCAGCTCATGTCCGGAATCGCGAGTTTCATCGGAACGCTCCCTGGCGGATTGCGCCATAGATCGGACAGTGCCGGGGCGGCGTCAAGGCTCAGGCGGCGGCGCGCGCCATGCGTTCGGCCACGATCCGCTCAGCCACGGAATTGGGCCCGACCCTTTCTGCTGCCGCTGCGGTCAGGATCGCTTCGAGCGTCCGGTCGAGCGCGTCGAGCTTTTCGGCGACCCAGGCGGGCCGGTCGGCGATCTTCAGGATTTCAGCCGCGACGTTGATAATGCCGCCGCCATTGGCAACGAAGTCCGGCGCATAGAGGATGCCCCGCGACGCCAACCGGTCGCCGTCCTCCGGCATGGCAAGCTGATTGTTGGCAGCTCCCGCCACGACAACGGCCCGCAGGTCGGGGATCGTCCGCTCGTTCAGGATGGCGCCGATGGCGCAAGGCGCAAAGACATCCGCGCCCGCGCCGTAGATATCATCCTCGGCTACCGCCTCGGCCGACCATTCCGCGACCGCCCCCGCGACCCGGGCTGCATCGATATCGGTCACGATCAGCCGCGCGCCTTCGCCGTGCAGAAGCGTGCAGAGATGCCAGCCGACATTTCCAAGCCCCTGAACCGCGACAGTCATTCCATCGAGCGTATCTGCACCCAGCCTGTGTCGCGCAGTCCGGCGGATCGCGTTGAAGACGCCGCGCGCGGTGACGGGTGAGGGATCCCCGGAGGCGAACGCGCCATCGCCTCGTCCGGCCACATAGGACGTTTCGGAGGCAAGCACGGCCATGTCAGCGGTGCTCATGCCCATGTCTTCGGCCGTCCAGTAACGTCCCGACAGGCTCTCGACCGCGCGGCCCATGGCGCGCAGCAGTTCGGGCGTCTTGTCACGCGAGGGATCGCCGAGGATCACCGCCTTGCCGCCACCAAGCGGCAGATCGGCCGCGGCATTCTTGAAAGTCATGCCGCGTGACAGCCGGAGCACATCATGCAGAGCCTCATCCTCGCTGCGGTAGACCCGCATCCGCAGACCGCCGGCCGCCGGACCGAGTACGGTCGAATGCACTGCGATGAATCCGGTGAGGCCTGCTTGCCGGTCCTCCACGCGATAGACCTCTTCATGATCTCCGGATGCAACTGGCGTGATCTGCATGGCATGCTCCCTGTCTGCGCGATAGTAGCACGATAGCATTGCCGGGACGCAGATTTTCGCCATTATTTGCTTTCGGATGTGACGAATTTCGAGGTAAGCTTCAATTTATCTCTAAATGTGAGTGAATTTCACTATGGATGCCACCGATCGCCGTATCCTTGCAGCCCTTCAACGCGACGGCCGCCTGTCGATCACCGATCTTGCCGCCGAGGTCGGCCTGTCGCAAACGCCCTGCGCCCGCAGGCTGGCGCGGCTGGAGGCGCTAGGCGTGATCGAAGGCTATGCCGCCCGCATCGATCAGGCCCGGCTGGGGCTACCGGTCTCCATCTTCATCTGGGTGGAACTGGAGAAGCAGTCGAAAGACGCGATCGACGCCTTTGAGCGCGCGGTAAAAGGGTTTGACCGGGTGATGGAATGCCACTTGATGACCGGCTCGCGCGATATCCTCATGCGGGTGGTGGCCGCCGACCTTACCGATTTCGACCGGTTCCTTGAGGAGAAGCTGATGAGGGTGCCCGGAATACGCTCCATGCGCTCGTCCTTCGCTCTCAGGGCGATGGTCAAGCGGCAGATCCTGCCGGTTGCCTGAGACATATCAGACAGCGCGCGCCTTCGCGGTCCGACGCTGCCGCGCGGTCGCGAGGATATAGATTGCGAGACTGCCCACAACGACAACTCCCCCCGCGATCATGGGGGGTGTCATCGCCTCGCCCGTACCCAGCCAGACCCAGGCCGGCCCGAGCACGGTCTCCATCAGCATCAGAAGGCTGACATTGGCCGAATGCGTGTGACGTGAGGCATTGGTGAGGGCGAGGAACGAGACCGGCAGGATCACCGCACCGGTGACGGCGATGGCGGCGGGATTGCCGGACAGCACGCCGCCCTCCGGCGAGACGGCCAGCCCGACCAGCCCGGCGAGGAACGCACCTGCGCCGATCATGGGCAGGATCGGCAGGTCGGGCGACCGGCGGATGAGCGTGAAGCCGAGTGCCAGACTCGCAGCGACGGCAAGCCCCGCCAGCGCACCCGCGAGCGATGCAATGTTGAGCCCGAGCCCCGTGCCGCCATCGCCGAAGACCGCGACAGCGATTCCGGCCATGACAGCGGTGGTCGCGATCCATGTTGCGCTGCTCGTCGGTTCGCCGGCAACGAGACGGGAAAAGATCGCGGCAAAGACCGGCATCGCGGCGACACCGAAGAGGACGATCGCAACCGGCGCGACGGCGACCCCGAGGCTGAAGAGAGTGGCATTGGCGCCGTGGCACAGGATGATCGCTGCCGCAAGCGGGGACGCCAGGGCGGGCAGGGCGGACGCCAATCGGCGTCGTGTCGTGAACAGCCAGACCGAGATCAGGAGCGAGCCCATCAGAAGGCCGCGCCAGGCGAGCATGGAAAAGCCGTCCATGCCCGACCAGCGCATAAGAAGCGTGTCCGGCGTCAGGATCAGTGCTCCGAAGGCCGCTAGGCCAAGCCCGTAGAGAGGATGCCGTGCCATATCCGTTCCCACCGCTGTCACCCGCTCATAGGCGCCAGGGGGCGCCGGGACAACTGCGAAACGCCCGGCACCGTGTCATGGCCCTGTCATCCTGTTGCCGTAGAGGTGCGCTCACGCGGAATTGTGCGCAGCCCGATTGACGCAAAGGCCGCGATGACCAATTGTCACGCCATTGAGGCAGAAAACAGAGCAGCAAAATGCCCCTCCAGACGTTCTACCACAGCTCCTTCGGGGGTTTTGATTTCCTTGGCCTGCGCAAATCGCCCGCTGGTGCGGTCGAGATCGTCTACGATGACGGCGTGAAACGCCGAATGGTCTGGCGTGTCCAGAGCAAGGTGCGCGACAGCCTGATCGACGAGGCTTTGCGCCGCGCGGTCGATCAGCCACGCGTCTTGTCAGCCATGTACAGCGAATTGAAGCGCCGCTCGATCGCCATCGAGGCGGTCGTCTGAGGCATTCTGACCCTAGCCGGGCAAGTGGATTGTCGCCCGCATGAACGTTGTGGCGCGGCCGGTCACTTCCACCCGGTCGCCCGCTAGGCATGCGTCAAGACGCCCGCCGCGCCGCGAGGCCTGAAATGCCTTGAGCGTACTTATTCCGAGTTTCGCGGCCCAGTAGGGGATCAGCGTGGAATGGGTTGATCCGGTGACCGGATCTTCGGGGATGCCTGCTGACGGAGCAAAGTAGCGCGAGACGAAGTCGACCGGTCTTCCGTCATGGTCCTCACCGCCCTTGGCGGTGATGCAGAGCCCTTGTGGTCCCAACCCGTCGATGGCGGCAAGGTCGGGGGCATAGACCAGAACGGCATCGGCGGACGACAGTTCGACGAATATGTTTTCGAAATTCCGGAAAGCTGCGGCCCATCCGTCCGGAAAAAGCGTATCGAAGATGTCCGGCACGGGAGCGAGGGAAGCGGGCGGCAGGGCCGGCAGGTCCATCCGGTACGTTTTGTCACCCAGAGGGGTCACGGTCAGTGTTCCGACATTGCGCGTGGTGAAACGGATCGGTCCGGTGGAGCCGTATTCACATGCAAGGACATGTGCCGAGGCGAGGGTGGCATGGCCGCAGAATGCCGCCTCATGCGCCGGTGTGAACCAGCGGATTGCATAGCCGTCGGTGTCGGGGATGACAAAGGCAGTTTCGGCAAGGTTGTTTTCCGCCGCAATGGCCTGCATCTCGGCCTCGGGCAGCCACTCTGTCAGGACAAGAACAGCGGCGGGATTCCCGGTGAAGACAGCCGTGGCAAAGGCATCGACCTGAAACATCTCGAATTCGCGCATCTTTATCTCCAGACAAAAAACGGCCGGGCGGGGCCCGGCCGAGGAAGGGGTTCCGTGGGGATGAACGGAACCGGGACTTATTCCCAGAACGGGCGGCCTACCTCATGATCCCGCGATCGGAGATCGAGGCCGATATCCCGCAAGTGGAATTCCGAAAGATTGGACAACGCTATGCGGCTGCGGCGGCGATGCTGCCAGCGCCCCAGGACCCGTACCAGCGCGGCCAGCAGAGCAGCCAGTGTCTTGCGGCCAGTGGTGGCGGCAAGTGGATGCGGGGCGGCTTTGGTCATCATGGTCATGCTGCACCTTTTGTATTGATACAATAATCGAACTTCAGTATGGATATGGGTACAATGCAATCAAAGCATCCTCCAGAGGAAACTTGTCATGGGTACAATGTGGCAGCCCGACCTGACCCATTACGACGGTCCCAAATACCTTGCCCTGACGCGCTCGCTGCGCGAGGCCGTCCGTGACGGTGACCTGCCCGAGGGCACAAAACTTCCACCGGTGCGCGATTTGGCCTGGCGGCTGGGCATGACGCCGGGCACCGTGGCGCGCGCCTACCAGATCGCGACACAGGAAGGGTTGTTGGAAGCGGCGGTGGGGCGTGGCACGTTCGTCGCTTCCAACCGGCCAAAATTCGGGGCGTCTCAACCGCTTATGACAGAGTTTCGGCCCGCGGACCGCACCGGACCGGATGCTCAATTGCCGGTCGACCTGCGCACCCCGCAATTGCCCGATGTCGGGCAGGGCGCGGCCATCTCTGCCGCCTTTTCAGGGATCGGGGGCAGCGGCTGTGTCGATTATCTCGGCTATCCCGGCCTGCGCCGGGATGCGCCTTTGCGTGCTGAGCTGGCGAACTGGCTGGCCGACCGCATTCTCGGGCCGATCAAGGCTGATGATATTGTACTGACACATGGTGGACAGAACGGAATCAACCTCGCTCTGCAATGTTGTCTCAAGGGAACCCGCCCGCAGATCTTCTGCGAGGAACTCTCCTATCCCGGTTTCCGGCATGCCGCGCGGCTGAACCGGGCAGAGATCGTGCCGGTCGCCATCGATGACGGTGGCATGATCCCCGAAGCACTCGATGCGGCCTGCCGCCGTCATGACGCGCGGATCGTCTGCGTCACTACCGATGCGCAGAACCCGACGACGGTCAAGATGCCCGCCCAGCGCCGGGCCGAGATCGCCGAGGTCGCGCGGCGCCACGATATCCAGATCGTTGAGGACGACTGCTACTCGGTGCAGACCGCGACCGATCCCTCGCTGCGCGCGGTGGCGCCGGAACGGACCTGGCATGTGACCTCCGTGTCCAAGTCGCTGGCCGCCGGTCTGCGCTTCGGCGCCATTGTCTGCCCTACGGGTCTGGGCGAGGCGGGGCGGCTGGCTGCGCAACATTCCTATTTCGGCCTTGCCCGTCCCGTGACCGACATCGTCTATCACCTTCTGGCCTCGGGCGAGGCGGCGAGGCTGCGTGATGAGGTGCAGGCGGTCTTTGCCCGGCGTTTGGAACTGACGCTCAACGTGCTCGGCGCCTTTGATCTGCGCTGGCAGAAGGGGCTGGCCTTTGTCTGGCTGCCGATGCCGCAGGGATGGCGCGCCTCGACCTTTGCGCGCGAGGCCGAGGCGGCGGGCGTGATCGTGCGATCGGCCGATGAATTCGCGCTGATTGAAAGCCATACGCCGAATGCGGTGCGCATCGCGTTGAACGGCGCCTTGCCAGAGGCAGTGTTCTCCAAGGCGCTTGACACGATGGCGCGGCTCTTGCGCAGCCCGCCGGGCGATCTGCCCGTCTGATGGTCGGGCGTATCATTGAAACGGAGGCCTGCGTGGCCGAGGGTGCGGCATGGTTGGCCGCACATCATCCGGATTTTGCGCGTGCGGTTGCTGAAACCGGTCCCCTGCCGCTTCGCCGCGGCCCCGACGGATTTGCAGCACTTCTCGATGCAATCATCGGCCAGCAAGTCTCCACCGCTTCGGCCGATGCGATCTGGGCAAAGCTGGAAGCGGCGGGGTTGACCGAGGAACGCGCAATAAGGCAAGCAAGCGAGGACGATTTGCGTGCCTGCGGATTCAGCCGCCAGAAGATCCGTTATGGCAAGGCCCTGGCCGAGGCGCGTCTTGATTATGCCGCCTTGCGCGATCTGCCCGACGAAGACCTGATCGCGATGCTCACCGCCTTGCCCGGAATAGGCCGCTGGACGGCTGAGGTCTATGCCATCATTTCGCTTGGCCGCGCCGACGTCTTTGCACCCGGCGACCTGGCATTGCAGGAGGCGGCGCGACTGCTCTTCGACTTGCCTCAACGTCCGACAGAGCGCGAACTGCGCCGAATGGCCGAGAATTGGTCCCCATGGAGGGCCATTGCGGCCCGCGCGCTGTGGGCCTACTACCGGATGAAGAAAAGCCGGGAGGGGATCAGGTGACGCGAGAGTTGAAATTCGGCCGCAGGGCCGCACGGTCGGGGCAGGCCAAGTCCATGCTGATCTTTCTGCATGGTTATGGGGCCGATGGTGCCGACCTACTGGGTCTTGCCGATCCGCTCGCCCCGCATCTGCCCGACACGGTGTTTCTGTCGCCCGACGCGCCCGAGCCTTGCCGCAACAATCCGATGGGCTATCAGTGGTTCCCGATCCCCTGGCTTGATGGATCGTCGGAGGATGAGGCAAAGGCGGGAATGCTTCGCTCCATCGACGATATCAACGCTTTCATCGACGCCCGGCTTGCCGATGAGGGATTGAGCATCGACCGGCTGGCCATTGTGGGATTTTCACAAGGTTCGATGATGGCGCTGCATGTCCTGCCGCGCCGGTCGGAGCCCGTTGCGGGTCTCGTCGCCTTTTCCGGCCGCCTTCTGACGCCCGAAACTCTGGCTGCCGAGGCGGTGTCGAAACCGCCGGTATTGCTGGCCCACGGCGATCAGGATGAAATGGTGCCATTTCAGGAAATGGCACTGGCGGGGCAGGCGCTGACCGAGGCCGGGTTCGAGACCTACGGCCATGTCATGAAAGGCACCGGTCACGGCATCGCCCCTGACGGCCTGTCGGTCGCGCTGGCATTCCTGAAGGAAAAACTGCCTACTTCGTGAATGGGGGCTTGAAACCACCGTTCAGCCGGTTACCTTTCGGTAATGATTTGTCGGGAGCGTGGTGGATGGTTCTTGCAGCGATGATCGTTTCTGCCGTTTTCGCCGGTGCTGCACTGGTGACCCTGTCGGCTCGCGCGCCGCAAAAGCTGCCGATTCGGATCGAGCGCCGCGATCGGCGCCGCTAACCAGTTCAGCTTTTTATCTTTGATCGTTGTCGTTTCCGAACCAAAGACTGGGTTCGGCGAATTCGACCGAATTGCCCGCCGGGTCGCGGACATAGATTGACCGCGCTCCTCCGGGCCAACGAAAATCGGCTTCGATGTCCACGCCATGCGCTTCAAGATGCGCGCGCATTGCGTCCAGTGCCTCCGCGGCAACGGAAAAGCAGAAATGCCCCTGACCCTTTGTGCCGTGGCGGGGCACGGGAAAACGGGCGTCGGGGGCAGGCGGGGCATCCGTTGCCACGGGGTTAAAGATCAAGAGAACCGAAGGGCCGACCGCGAAGAAGACATGCCGCCCCTCCTGTCTGCCTAGAACCTCCAGCCCGAGGACATGGCCATAGAAATCCTCAGCTGCCACGAGGTCTTCAGCATAGAGGGCGGATTCAAGCGTTCCCAGAAGGTCTGGTCTTGTCATGGTTCCTTCATCCTCGTCCGATAGGGTCATAGTTGCAACCTTGGCATATCGCGGGGCTTGCCAGACGCGAAACGCCAGATATAGTTGTGGATAAGCAGGGGCGGGTGCTCCCGCCCCGGTGCCGCAGCGGCATGCGAGGTGAGGATACTGTACGAATGCTCGACCATCCGAACGATACCGAATTTCGCACCGGATTCGTGCGCGAACCCTCGGCGTTGAAGCATTGTCCGGCTCTTGTACTCAATGCCGACTTTCGTCCGCTTTCCTACTATCCGCTGTCGCTCTGGCCCTGGCAGGACGCGATCAAGGCGGTCTTTCTGGACCGGGTGATGATCCTGGCCGAATATGACGAGGTGGTGCGCTCGCAGCGCGAGGCGATACGAATACCCTCGGTCGTCGTGCTGAAGGACTATGTACGACCCCAGAAGCGCGTGGCCTTCACGCGCTTCAATCTTTTTCTGAGGGACGAATTCTGTTGCCAGTATTGCGGGTCGAAAGGTGATCTGACGTTTGACCATGTGCTGCCACGTTCGCGGGGCGGTGTGACAAGCTGGGACAATGTGGTGGCGGCTTGCGCGCCCTGCAATCTGAGGAAGGCGAACAAGCCGCTGAAGCATTCGGGGCTCAACCTGCGCCGCCCGCCGTTCCGGCCGACCGCAGAGGACCTTCAGAAAGCAGGCCGGCGTTTCCCGCCCAATCACCTGCATGAAAGCTGGGCCGATTTCCTTTACTGGGATGCCGAGCTGGAGGCCTGACCGGCCGGACACGAAAATGGGTCGGACCTTGTGCCCTGATCCGCTGAAGTTTTGATCCCCGAGGGTTCGTCGCCCCCATATCAGGTCTTTAGCGCGTGCGTCCGCCTGACGGGACTTGGGAGTGCCGTCGCCTGAAGACAACCGCATGTGCTGATTTCGGTTATCCCATTCCGGCCACCGGCTATTTATCCTTGGGCGGAAGTGCACTAGCGTCGCCTCATCGCAGCAAGGAGGGACCATGGCCGATCCGTTTTTCACCCCGGTTTCAGGAATGGAGATGCCGCGCTTCGCGGGGATACCCACGTTCATGCGCTTGCCGTCCGTACCGCTTGACCATCCGCGCATCGGCGAGGTGCAAATCGGTCTTGTCGGTCTGCCATGGGACGGCAGCGTGACCAACCGTCCGGGGCCACGCCACGGTCCGCGTCAGTTGCGGGACTATTCGACGATGATCCGGGCACAGCACCCGGTTTCGGGCTTGCGCCCGTTCGAGGCCGCGAAGTGCGCCGATCTTGGCGACGTCGGGCCAAACCCGGCCGATCAGAATGACACGATGGCACGGTTCGAGGCGTTCTTTGCTGAACTCAGATCCCGCAAGATCCGCCCGCTGGTGGGCGGGGGCGACCATCTCTGCACCTTGCCGGTGCTGCGGGGGTTGGCAAAGGACGCGCCTCTGGGGCTCGTGCATTTCGACAGTCATACCGACCTCTTCGCGGCCTATTTCGGATCGAAGACACTGACCCACGGCAATCCGTTCCGGGCCGCGGTGGAGGAGGGGCTTCTTGATCCGAAACGGATGATCCAGATCGGCATCCGCGGCACGCAGTATGATCGGACTGATTTCGACTTCGCCAAGGCCAATGGCATCCGCATTGTGACGATCGAGGAGTTCTTCGCGCGCGGCATTCCCGATGTCATGGCCGAGGCGCGTGAGATTGCGGGCGGAATGCCGACCTACATGTCTTACGATATCGATTTCATAGACCCGTCGGTCGCGCCGGGCACCGGCACACCGGAATGGGGCGGGCCGAATGCATTCCAGGCGATGCAGGTGGTACGGGAATGCCATGGGCTGAACATCGTGGCGGGGGATCTGGTGGAGGTGTCGCCGCCCTTCGATCCGTCCGGCGGCACCGCCTGGCTCGGCGTGTCGCTGATGTTCGAGATGCTCTGTGTCATGGTCGCCGCCCTCTGAGCGGCGACCAAGTTTTCAAACCGAGGCTGCGCTCAGCTCTGTGCGGCGGTGATGATGATTTCGACCAGATAGTCGGGCGTCGCCAGCTTGGCCTCGCCCGTCGCCCGCGCAGGGGCGTGGCCTGCCGGGACCCAGGCGTCCCAGACAGCGTTCATCGCCTTGAAGTCGGCATTGATATCGGCCAGCCAGATTTGAGCACGCAGGATACGGGTCTTGTCCGATCCCGCCAACGCCAGAAGCCGATCGATCTCGGCCAGGCAGTCGCGGGTCTGGCTGGTGACATCGCCGCCGGGTTCGCCGACGACACCGGCAAGGTGTACGACACCATTGTGGATGACGACGTTCGACATCCGCGTTGCGGTTTCAATGCGGGTGATGGGGGTGCTCATATCAGGTCCTTCCTGGAAAAACGCACCCCCTCCTATCCGCCTCCGCGGCGGAAGGGAACCGTTTGCTGATCAGAGCCCGAGCAGCTCTTTTGCGGCGTTCAGGTCGGCGACCGATCCGTCATGATCTCCGGAGTCGTGCTTGGCCTTGCCAGAAGCGTAAAGCTCCATAACCTGGGCCTTCGTCGCCTCGTCGGCCGTGCTTGTCGTCAAAGCGGTATCGATCTCGGCCATCAGTCCAGGGCATTGATGCGCAAAGGCGGGACTGGCGAGGGCTACCACAACCACGGATGCAAGAATGGTCTTTTTCATTTGAAAATCTCCCTTGTCGAGTGTGTTTACAACTAGGTCGTCACAGGGATTGGAGCGGGTGAAGGGAATCGAACCCTCGTCGTAAGCTTGGGAAGCTTCTGCTCTGCCATTGAGCTACACCCGCGTGCCGAACTGATTACCGTGCGGTGTTTTTTGAAGCAAGGGGGATCAGAACCATTTCATCCAGCGGAAGAAGAACCAGAGGCCGAGCCCCATTGCCGCCATAGCACCCGACAACGCAGCAAAGGCCCAGGGCCAACTCGTGCCGGGCATGCCCGCGACGTTCACGCCGAAGAGCCCGGTGAGGAAGCCCAGAGGCAGAAAGACCGCAGCGACGACGGACAGTACGAACCCGTTCCGCCCCAGTCGCGCGGCCTGAAGGCTGTCGGTATGGGCACGGAGCGAGGCAAGACGGTCACGGACCGTGTCGAGTTCTTCCACCGCCCGCATGGTCCGGTTTGCCGCGTTTCGGATTTCATAACCCTCGGCGTTGCCAAAGAGGTCGCCCTCGGCTGTAGCAAGTCGGGACAGGGCTTCGCGTTGGGGCGCGATGTGGCGCCGGAGTTTGATCACCGAACGGGCGAGGCGGGCGATTTCAATCTCGCCCTTGCCGACGGCGTCGGGTTCATCATCGAGCAGGATCTCCTCGATTGCGTCGGTACGGTCCTCGCGCTCGGCGGTCGTCGTCTCGATCCGCGCCGTCAACGCATCGATCAGGCGGGCGACAAAGGCGGCGGGCGTTACAGGGGCCTGTCCGTCGGCCAGCGCCTGCACGAGATCGTCGAAGGCAAAGATGCGCCGCATCCGCGTGGACACGATCAGGTCCGGACCGATCCAGAGCCGGAGCGCCACCATATCCTCGCTTTCCTCGCCGGGATTAAGGTTGATGCCACGCAGCGTCACCAGAAACCCTTCGCCAATCGGTTCGAAATGCGGCCGTGTCTCGGCCTGCATCAACCCGGCGCGGACTGGGCGCGGCAAATGCGCGGCACTCCACGCGACGAAACCCGGTGACGT
Source organism: Alphaproteobacteria bacterium (assembly GCA_030428915.1). Classification (GTDB taxonomy): domain Bacteria; phylum Pseudomonadota; class Alphaproteobacteria; order Rhodobacterales; family Rhodobacteraceae; genus Albidovulum. The sequence continues at coordinate 12,108 of JAUIDM010000091.1, forward strand.
CCGGTCGCAATGAATCCAGCGCCAGGCCGCGCCGGGTCCGGGCGCGGGATCCGGCCAGTCCTGATCCAGGACGCGCGCCGTTCCGTCGGGCTGGATGTCATAGGCGGCAATCGGGGAAAGGATCGGCATGGCGGGGCTCCTGACGGCTCTGGCGCGATGCTGGCGGGGAACAGCGCCGCGTGCAACGGCAAAGCCGCACTTGACAGGGGCGGAGCGCCGGTATCGGGTCGGCTCAGCCACGAGGGGAACGGAATGGAGCGCAAGGAGAGGATCGACACCTTCGGCGCGGCGTCGCTGACCGGGTTCGCCGCTTTTCTGGCTTTCAATCAGGTTGTCATCAAATTCGTCAATGACGGCTTGCAGCCGGTCTTCTTCGCGGGGCTGCGCTCGGCCATCGCTTTGATATGTCTCTGGCTCTGGATGTCATGGCGCGGGCGACCGCCGCATCTGACGCGCGAGATGACAAGACCC
>JAUIDM010000490.1 GCA_030428915.1 Alphaproteobacteria bacterium
GCGTAGGTTTCCCGTTCGACATGGCCCACAGTTCGATATCCGGGCAAGGCGATGGTGAGCCCGAGGTCGATGCCACCGGCGCCGGAGCAGAGCGAGAGGCCGAAGAGGCATGCGTCGCCTGTTCCGTCAGGCAGGCCTGCGGAAGGTAAAGCCAGGTCATCCATCCCTCAGCGGTCTTTGGTCTTCAGGTCGTCGTAGGGCGTTCCATCCCCGTCGAGGACGGCCTGTTTCCCGGTGAATTTCTGCCAGCGCTGGACGGCCACATCGACGTAAGGAGGGTTTAGTTCGATGCCGTGGCAGACGCGGCCTGTGGTTTCGGCCGCGATCAGCGTGGTGCCCGACCCCATGAAGGGCTCGTAGATGGCCTGACCCGGGCTCGAATTGTTGAGGATCGGCCTCCGCATGCATTCCACGGGCTTCTGGGTGCCGTGGACGGTCTTTTCGTCCTGATCCTTGTTGGCAATCTGCCAAAGCGTGGTCTGCTTGCGGTCCCCCGCCCAGTGCCCCTTGCCGGTTTTCTTTACAGCGTACCAGCAGTTATGCGTGACCAGCCCGTCCGCGACGTAGTGTTGGTCCCTCTCAACATCCATCGAATAGACCGAGCCGCTGAACGGTGTCGCGTCGTTGCCGGTGACCGTGACCCAGGCGAAGTCATCACCAACAGTGGGCATCGGAATCTGCATGATCTTGGCAAACACGTTGCAGGCTCGAACGAGCCGGGTCGCCCTGCGGGAGAAGTTTAGCTTTTCCCCGCCCGTAATGAACGGATGTTCCCGTTCCAGCCGATGGTCACGAAGCAGCAGCGTTGCGCGCGCCGCAAGCGCGCTCAGACTGAGGCTGGCATACATGCCGGCGATCATTTCCTGAGTTCGTATTCGCTCCGGGGCCTTGGCCCAGCCATCGACCTCCCAGTGCGTCGTCGGGATGCCGTATTTGCAGGAGAACACCTGTTCGGCACACTGCGCCTCGACCGCGGTGTCGTGGACAGAGACGATCCAGGCCTCTTCGGCCAAGTTATCGGCAAGACGAGTGGCGAGGCCAAATCCACGCGAATTGAACAGTCCGACGCGGCCGACGCGCCACCATTCGCCACGCCGCATGAGATAGACCACCTGCTTGTCGGCGGCGTCGGGGTTCAGGCGAACGGAAAAGCGATGTTCCGGCGTGGCTCGTGTGACCCGGCCGGCGGCGGAGATGGCATGCATGTAGCCGTCGAACTGGCGTTCACCAAACCGGGTAATTTGCCGCCCACGTCGGCGAACGACGCTCTCGTATGAGTTGTAGGACACGACGTAGTCGCCGACGCGCAGCGTCTCAATCGGGACTTCCACGATTGCAGCGGGCTGCGAACCGGCACCACGCTCGATGACTTTCTGGACCATCGTGCCAGAAGGCTGACACGGTTCGTGCTGCCAGTGATAATCGCCCCGGCTTAGAACCAGCCTATCCTTGGCCCAGATGATCTGGGAGCGGATCGTGAAGCCCGCGACCTCGAGGCTTTCAGCAACCGTGGCCGCGTGCAGCGCGCCATGCCAGACATAGGCGACATCGCCGGGAAACAGGGCCCAGGCCTCACGCCAGTCGGCCCGATCGTCGTTCAACACCTTGCCGGTGCGCTTGGTCTGGTTGCGCCAGCCCGGGTCGTAGTCCACACCGTACGGTGGATCTGTGCACATCAATAGCGGCTTGACCGTGCCGAGCAGGCGCTCGACATCCGTCGCGACCGTGCTGTCGCCGCAGAGCAGCCGGTGGTTGCCAAGGATCCAGAGATCGCCGGGACGGCTGATCGGATCCTCAGGGGTTTCCGGAATCTCGTCTTCACCCTCCTGCGGACCGGTGCCCTCCTCGAGGCTCGACATCAGCGCGTTGAGTTCGTCCTCGGTGAAGCCCGTCAGCCCAAGGTCAAAATCCGCCTCTAGCAGGTCCGCCAGTTCGAGGTTCAGAAGGTCCTTGTCCCACTCCGCGTTCTCGCTGGAGCGGTTGTCCATGATCCGGAAGGCGCGGGCCTGGGAAGCGGTCAGCCCCTTGGCCACATGCACCGGCGCGGTCTTGAAGCCGAGCTTGCGGGCCGCTTCGAGCCGGGTGTGCCCGGCGAGAACCACCATCGCCTCGTCCACGACGATGGGTTGGCGCCAGCCAAATTCTTGGATCGACGCCGCCACCGTCGCAATCGCCTGCTCGTTGCGGCGCGGGTTGCGCGCATAGGGAATGATCTGCTCGAGCGGCAGGTCGACGACGTCCATGATGATGTCCCTGAGGATGCCCGAAAGCGAAACGGGTCTGGGGCCCAAAGCGAAATGGGGTCAGACCCCCGTTTCGGTTCAGGCGTGGTTTGTCAGGCCATCAGGCCTTTGTTTTCTTGGGGTTGGGCGCAAACCGAAACGAAACGGGTATTTTCGGCGGTGTCACTGGGAAACCCT